>JAXGSX010000039.1:0-17370 GCA_040775225.1 Kiritimatiellia bacterium
ATGAAGCTGTATAAATATATCCCGCTGTTGCGGGACAAGCCGCAAATTTATCCCGCAAAGCGGGATCCTTCGCAACCAAGCAGATGCGGCATACTGACCTCACCCGCAGGGCGGTCTTTTCCACCAAACAGCGTGTGTTTTTGGTGATATTTTAAAATGCCATAAATTGTTGTTTGTAAGAACATTATCTTGACAACATAAAATCCCGTCACGAATTCAGGATAGTTTTATCTACTTCCGGTAACTGTTCAGTCTTTCCGTGCTTAAAAACATCCCGCCGCGGTTTTTTTGTTGAAAGATGCGGGCGAACCGGATTAAATGCCGGATACGCTGGCGGGTGCGGGGATGTTCCCGTGGGCCGGCGCCGGAACGGTCATGCCAAAGAAATGCCTATTCATCATCAACGGGCTGGGGTTGGGTAATTCCACCCGGTGCTACGCCATCATCGAACAACTGCGCCGGCGCTGTCCGGAAGTGGAAATCCATGTGCTCACTTCCGGCAACGGGCTGGAGTTTTTTCGGGATAAGCCGGAAATCGCCTCGCTGACCCCGATGGCGAATTTTTTCTACTCGGTGAAAAACAACCAGATCAGCGCCTGGCGGACTTTGCTGTCGGCCGGCCGCCTGGCCCGCCTGGCTATGATCAAGAACCGCCAGGTGGCGGAAGCCTTGCGCCGGATCCAGCCGCAGGCGGTGGTTACCGACTCGGAATATAACGTCCGGCCGGCGCGCCGGCAGGGCATTCCGGTGCTGGCGGTGAACAATTCCGACGTGGTGGTCTCGGAATTTTTCCGCCGCCAGGACAAGCCCTTTTCCATCATGGGCCAGTTCTGGCTGGTGGAGTTCATGGATTATTTGTTCCACCGCTTTTTTGTGGACGCGGTGATCAGCCCCGCGCCGGCGCGCCTGCCCGCGCGCCACCGGCGCGTTCGCCGCGTCGGCTTGATCCTGCGCGATGAAGTGCGCCGCATGGCGCCCGCGCCCGCGCCGTTCCGTAATCCCCGCGCGCTCCGCGAAATGCTGTGCATGCTTAGCGGTTCAACCCTGGGCACGCGGAAAAATTTGCTGTTTCACGATTTGCCGTATCGCGTCGCGGTGATTGGCCGCGCGGGCCCCAGCGACGGCCGGGTGCGTTATCACGGCCGGCTGATGTGCAACACCCCGCACCTGGCGCAAGCCGACCTGCTGGTGGTGAACGGCGGCTTCAGCGCCGTCAGCGAGGCCCTGGCGTTGAACAAGCCGACCCTGGTGATCCCCGTGCCGCGGCATGCGGAGCAATATGTCAACGCCATGCTGGTGCGGGATTTGGGCCGCGGCGATCTGACCACGGAAAACGCGGTGATCGAACGCATCAAGGAATTGTACGAAACCGACGCCTGGAGCGGATTCGCGCCGTACCGGCCGGAGCTGTGCCTGGACGGCGCGCAGGAAGCCGCGGAAATCATCCTGGAATACCTATGATCATCTGCGCCGATGATTTTGGCTTGAGTCCCGAAAATGACGCCGCCATTCTGGCCCTGGCGCGTGCCGGGCGTATTTCCGCCGTCAGTGTCATGCTGGCGGGGCCCCGGCATGTTCCGGCGCTGGCGGCGGATTTGGCGGCATTGCGCCCCCGCCTGGATCTCGGGCTGCACCTGGTGTTCACGGATGAAGGCGCGCCGCTGGCCGGTCCGGCGGGTTCGCTGGCGGCGCGCGGCGGCGGGTTTTGCGCGTTTGCGGAATTGCTGCGCCGGGCATACACCGGGCGTATCCGTCCGCCGGACGTCCGGGTGGAAATTCAAGCGCAAATCGCCGCCTTCCGCGCCTGTTTCGGCCAGGCGCCCGATCATCTGGACGGCCATTTGCATGTGCAGCAATTGCCCGGCATCCGCGCGGCGGTGGCCGCCGCCGCGGCGGAACTATGCCGCGCCGCGCCCTGCTACGTGCGGCATGCCTGGCTGCCGCTGCCGGAACTGCTGCGGGAAATGCGGCGCGCGGGCGGATTCAAGCGGGCGGCGATTGCCGGCCCGGCCGGTCCGCTCCGGCGGCTGCTGTTGCGCAGCGCGGTGCCGGCCAATTCCGGGTTTTACGGGGTCTATGATTACCGGCGCTGGCGGGGCTTCCCCGGCCATTTCGCGCGTTTCGTGGCCGCGGCGCGCCGGCCGAACGATATCATCATGATCCACCCGGGCTTCCGGGAACCATGGCGCCGCCTGGAGCATGATACGCTCCAGGGCGCCGCGGAGCTGCGGCCTAATCGCTTCCGCCACGCCGCACCAGCATGACATCGGCATGCCGCCAGGCCGCCGCCGCGGCGCCGGCCGCTTCCGTCTCCCGTAAATCATACCAGACTGGCGCGGTAAGCGTGCGCCCACCGCGCATCCGGGCTTCCTTTTCGCGGGCGCGGACATACATGGCGATGGCGCCGGCATCGTGCTTGCGGTGGGTCGCCAGGAATTCGCGGTCGGCCACGGCCATCGGCCGGCCCGGCCCGGTGTCGGCCTCCAGCGCCGCATAAACCTGCGCCAGGCGCCGGAAGCTGGGCACGAATTTGGCGTCGCCGGCGATCAAGCGGCCCTGGTAATTGAAAAACGCCAGCAGGAAATAAACGTTGAATGCCACGGTGATGGCCGCCGCCCAATACAGAAGCTTTTTGAAACGGAGCGCCGCCGCGCGCTGCGCCAGGCAGACGGCGGGAATCATTACCAGGATGGGTAATTGGAAGATGCCGTAGCGGCTGGAATAGTTCTGCCCGGAAACCAGGAACACCAGCAGCGGAACGGCCAGCAGGGCGGAGAGGAATACCATGCGGGGGCTGCGCGCGAATGCGGCGCGCGGATTGCCGCGCGTGCCGCGCCAGGGCGCGGCCGCGGCGCGGATGAATTCCCAGAGGCAGCACAGCGTCACGGCGGTTCCCAGCGCCTTGAACGCGAACATCGCCAGGTAAGAACCGCAGACCGCGTCGCCCATGGCCAGGTAATCGCGGAAGTCCGGCAGGGTCCAGCGCGCGCACCAGCTCATCAGGAGGCTGAACGGCGTCGTGATGGCCTTCAGACAGCCGAAACTGAAAGTCTCATCGGTGTCGCCGAACATCATGCGGGTATTGGCCCAGCCGCGGGCGGCGTCGCCCTGGAGGTAAGGCAGATAAAACAGGAGCCCGGCCGCCAGCCCGGCCGCGCCGGCCGGCCAATGCAAACGCTTGCGCGTCAATCCGAGCGTTGCCAGCGCGCCGATGAACATGGCGCCGGAGGAAGCATGAAATTGCAGCGCCAGCAGGGGCAGCAATCCGACCCAGAAAATTTGCGGCGAGCGGTCATTGTGAATGGTTTCCCAGAGCGCCAGGAAGGTCAGGCTGCCGAAAAACGCCATGATTTCCGGGTTGTAGGCGCCGACGGAGTAATATACCGCCCACGGCTGCGTCGCCATGAACAACGCCGCCCACAAGCCGCCCCGGCGGCCGAGCAGACGGCTGCCCAGCATATACACGAAAACAATCGCAGCCGTGTTGAGCAGGAGCATCGCCAGCGCCACGGCGTGCGGGCCGCCGCCCAGCCGCATGGCGTTCAGCCAGAACACCGTCCATAACGCGCCGGGCGTATGCGAGTTGGCGGTGAACTTGGCCTGGCTGAGGTAGCGGGCCTCATCCACGCCCATGGCGTAATCCAGCGCGCGGTCATACGCCAGGATTTCGTCGCCGAAGGCAAAATATGAGAACGCTCCCCCCGGCCAGTAGGCCGCCAGGCGCAGGATCAGCCCCAGCAGGGTGATGAGGATCATCCAGGGCAAAGGGCGTTGGATGTCGGACGGCATGCTGGCTCCGCGGTTGATTAAACGTTGGTTTTTGATACCATATCAAGGCGATGCCAGCCAGTTCAAGTTTATAAATTCAGCCGCTGATATGCAAAATAACCCCAGCCATCACGCCTTGCACAAAGCCGGGCCCGAGCGGCGCGTTGCCGTCTCTGATTCGCCGCCTTTGCCCACGACGCCTGCCGAAATGCGCCAACGCGGGTGGCCGGCATGCGATGTCATCCTCATCACCGGGGACGCTTACGTGGACCACCCGGCTTTCGGCGCCGCCCTGATCGGCCGCTGGCTGGAATTTCTGGGGTACCGGGTAGGGGTGATTGCCCGGCCCGACCCGCGCCGGGTGGAGGATTTCCGCGTCCTGGGACGACCCCGGCTATGCTGGGGCATCACCGCGGGTAACGTTGACAGCGAACTGGCATTGTTGACCGTGATGCGCAAACGCCGCCGCGACGATCCGTATGCGCCCGGCGGCCTGGCCGGCGCGCGTCCGCGCAATGCTTCGATTGTCTATACCGCCTGCGCACGGCAGGCCTACAAGGGCGTGCCCGTGGTGTTGGGCGGGGTGGAGGCATCGTTGCGCCGGTTCCCTTATTACGATTTCTGGACCGACCGTGTGCGCCGGTCAATCTTGTTCGATGCCAAGGCGGAGATCCTGGTCTACGGCATGGCGGAACGCGCGCTGGCCGCGGTGATGCAGCGGCTGGCCGCCGGCCAGGCGTTGGCGGGCCTGGCCGGTACGGCGTTGATTTTCAGTCAAAAGCCGGCCCTGCCGCACGGCGCCGCCCTGGATTTGCCGGCCTTCGAGGCCCTCAGCCGCGCGGACGACGCCGGGCGCCGGCAATTCATGGAAATGGCGCGGCTGATCGAAGCCCGGCACCTGGCGCCCGCCGCGGCTTGCGCCTGTTCCGCCGGCGCCGGCGCGGCCAGGAACCTTCCTGCCAGTCCGGCCCATCCGGACGCGCGCGCGCCGGTGCTCTTGCAGGCATGCGGCGCGCGGTGGCTGGCGGTGTATCCTCCGGCGGCGCCGTTGACGACCGCGGAACTTGATCAAATATACCGGTTGCCTTTCACCCGCCGGCCGCATCCCGTTTACCGGGGCCGGCGTATCCCGGCGTTTGACATGATCAAAAACTCCGTGACCACCCATCGCGGGTGTTATGGCGCCTGCCGCTTTTGCGCGCTGCGCGCGCACCAGGGCGCCAATATCAGTTCGCGTTCGATAGAAGGCATTGCCGCGGAAATCCGCCGGCTGGCAGCCAGTCCGGGGTTCGATGGCGTCATTACCGACTTGGGCGGGCCCTCCGCGAACATGTTCGCTTCCGCGTGCGGCCATGGCGCGCCTTGCCGGCAGCCGGCGGGCGCCTGCGTGCATCCGGTTGTGTGCCGCAACCTGCGCGTCAACCACCCGGCGCTGATCCAACTGTTGCGCGCCGCGCGGGCTGTGCCGGGCGTCAAACATGTCTTTATTGCCAGCGGCATCCGGTTTGACCTGGCGCTGCTGCCGGGCGGAACGGAATGGCTGCGCGAGTTGCTGGCATACGGCCATATCGGCGGCCGGTTGAAAATTGCCCCGGAACACCTGACGGACAGCGTTTTGCGCTGCATGGGCAAGCCGCCATCCGCGGCGTACCGCCGGTTTGTCAAATTGTACCGGGAACTGGCACAGGCGGCGGGAGTGCGCGCCGGGTTGCGGGAGTATTTCATCAGCGGCCACCCGGGTTGTACGGTGGACGATATGCGGCAATTGGCAACTTGCCTCCGCCGCGCCGGGCTGCATCCGGAACAGGTGCAGGATTATTACCCCGCGCCGCTGACGCTCAGCGCCGCCATGTTCTATTCCGGCCTGGACCCGGCAACCATGCAGCCCATCCATATCCCGCGGTCCGACCGCGAAAAGGCGCAGCAGCGCGCGTTGCTGCTGGGAGCGCGCCCGCCCGGGCGCCGGAATGCTGCCGGCTAAAGCTCGAAATATTTGCGCCGCACGATCTTCAGCTTGCAGGAAGCCAGGTTGCGGGGCAGGTAAACGCCTTCGGCGTTGGTGCGCATGACGCCTTCGTAGTAGGTGAAAAACACACGGGCGCCGTGGAAGCATATACTGTAATAGCAGTTGGTGGGGACGCTGTCCGGCTCCAGCAATCCGTGGCGCCGCCAGGTCGCGCCATGATCGTCGCTGACGGCGATGGCCGACGGGCGCCGCCAGCTCCATTGCGGATGCCCCATCGGGATGCCGGTGCGGTCGTTGAACAGCATGACCAGCCGGCTGCCGCCCGGCAGACGCTTGATGCTTTGCGGGCCGTTTGGCATCGCGAATTCGGGGATGGCCCGGAACGGCGACCAGGTTTCTCCGCCGTCGCGCGAGAAGGCGCGGTAGGCATAACCGCCGTTCGAGCGGCACCACATCATCACCCGCCCGTCGGCCAATTCCACCACGCCCGGCTCCTGGCATTGCACCTGCCGTTCCCGGACATGCCGCCAGGATTCCGGTAAACGCCGGTCAACCAATTGCGGCCGGCGCACGTTGGCAGGTTCGATCCGGATTTCCCGGGCGCCCAGCCGCCAGTGTGCGCCGGCATCGTCGGAAATCACGCAGCCGCAGACCGATGGATGGGAATGCGCAATTGAATTCCCATGAAAGGCGTAGGGCGCCAGCAGCCGGCCGGAACGCAGTTGCGCCAGCCGGTCGTTGTTGATGACATAATACCCCAGGCGTTCGATCATCCGCGCCGGCGTGGTCCAGCGCCGGGCATTGCCCGACGCGGTCATGAAACAAGGGCGGCAATCCCCCGGCGACTGCTTGCGTAAAAACATCCCCGCCATCCGCCCGTCCTGCAGCGGCAGCAGGCTGACGGACATCAGGTTCAGGACTCCCCGGGGCGTCGGGAGGAATACCCGCGGCTTGGACCAATGCCGGCCGCCATCCCGCGAGCGGCGTTCCAGGAGCGTGGCAGGAGCGCCATCGCCGGCGCCCTGAAAACTTCCGTAAACCAGCAGCAGGTCGCCGTTGGCCAGCGGCGCGACGCAACCCTCGCCCGCGCGCAATCCATCGGTCCGATGATCCTCAATCAAGGCTTCGTGCAGGATGTAGGGCGTGATGTCGTGTTGTTGCATATGTGTCAGGTTCCGGCGCGGCATCCATTTTTCCCCGCAACCGCTGGGGCGGCGCGTGTTTATTGGCCAGGGCGGGTTTCAGGATTTTGAGGAAAAACCACCGCCCCGTACCCCACCACCCATTCCCCCCGGCTTTCCGGATAATCGTCGCCGCTGTTGCGGTAATACAGGACGATCCCCTGTTGGCAGCCTTGTCCCGCGGCGAATTCCATGGCCGCTGCAACAGCGGCAATCCCGCAGAAGACCTGGTGGGAAGGGCGCCAGTCATCCAGGAGCGCGGCGGTTTGCATGGCGCTGACCTTGGCTAATGTGCCGCGGTCGGTGCGGGTCACCTTGTTATAATCCGCGTCATGCAGCATGTCGGAACTTGCCAGGACGGTGATCTTTTTTTGCTGCGCCAGCTTGGCCAGCCCGGCGCCCAGCGCGGAGCGTGTCTGAAGGTCGTGGTCGCCGATGATGATGGGCGCCAGTTTGGCGTCGGGCAGGGCGGTTTGGATAAAGGGGATCAGGTTTTCCGCCGAGTGCTCGCCCTGGTGCGGGCGGCTGTCGAAGAAAATCCGTTGTTTGCCGCCGGCCTCGGCCAGGATTTGTGCGGCCGCGCGGTCCAGGGCGGTGACGCCCAGCGGGGTGGCGATGGCATCGCCGTCCATCAATGCTGCGCCCCGGAAGGACCGGCTGTGGCTGAATCCTAGAATGATAACCGTTTCCGGCGCATAACCCGCGCGCGCCTGGTCGCGCAGCGCGCGGAAAACGTGGCCGGCCACCGGCCCGGAATAGATGTAACCCGCGTGCGGGGAGATGGCGGCGACGATGCGTCCCGTGATGGTTGGCATCTGCGCTTTTTGGATGCATTCTTCAGCCATCTTACGCAATGCCTGCGGATCGGCGGGGAACCAGCGGCCGGCGCCGCAGGTTTGATTGATTTGCTTGATTGCTTGGTCTGCCATGGCGGATGTTCCTGTGTTAAAAGGCCCGGCGATCAAAGCCAGCGCGATCGCCGCGGCCGTTGAAAATAATACGTGTGTATCGTGACGCATGGTAAAAAAAGCGCAACGCGCATGCATTGGTTAATAATCAGACGGATTCGAGCATGATGGTCAGCGACATTTCCGCGCGGTTGCCGGCCGGCTGCGACAGGTTGGCGGAGGAGAGCGGCTCAACGCATACCCATCCGTCAAAACCGGGATGGAAAATCACCAAAGATTCCGCTCCCGATTCAGGCATGGTTGTAACGGTATGGGTGGTTGTTATCAGTTCAATCGGCCCGGGCCGCAGTTGGAAAACGTTGTCCAGTTTCCGGTCCAATGGCAGGTCCAGGCTTCGGCCGGAAGCGTCCAGACACTCCGGCGGAATGGGGACAGATTGACCGCCGGCATGCATCACTCCCGTTACCGGCGCGCGCACGCGGCCTTGATCGCCCGGCAGGGCGTAGTAATAATGCAATCCGATCACGGGTGGGAAATCGGCTTGGGCGGTATAATGCACGCGCAAGGCATTGCCGGCAAGCTGCATTGCCAGGTGTAATTCGAAATTACCGCCCTGTACCGCGCTTAATGGCAGGCCATGCATTTCCTGATCGCCGGTGAGTTTCGCGCGGATACTGTCGGAAGATGCGGCGTATTCCCAGGGCGCGTAGCGGGCAACGCCGTGCTGCCAGGGATCCCGGAAGCCCATTCGGGCCAGCGCATCCGTCTGGGGCCAGCGGGCCATGTTTGCCAATGCCGCCGCGGGCAATTGTGCACGCTGGTTGAAATGCGGGCCGATCAGCGGCCCGTATCCCTTGCGGCAGGAAGTGAATTGGGATGCGCGGCTCTGGCAGATGGACTCGATATCGCCCATTCTCAAACTGCGCAAAGTCATGCCGGCATCGGGCATCACCTCGGCGAGCAATAATCCGCCGGCGTCAGATAGAATTATAGAATGATTCATATTTGTCGTATAACACAAACAAACTTGGCCGGTAAAGAAAAAACACAGGGTGAAAATCATTTGGTTGGACAAGGGCAAGCGAGTGCGGTAAATTAAAAAACAACAAGGTTGTTGTGCCTGCTTACCAGCGTGAGGAACAAATAATGAAGCTGCGTTTGTTTTTGGTGTTGATCTGGGCGGCGGCAGCCGCCGCCGCCGATGATCCGTTTGCCATCACCGCACGCATGCGTCCTTCGGGTGTGCACCATGGCCTGGTGGCGGTAGCCGTCCAAGTCACCCCGGGCTATCGCTTGTATGCCGATGATTTTAAGGTTGAAACTCCGCCGCCGGCGGCGTTGGAACAGATTGCCCTGCCCGCGCCCGCCATGGTTTTTGATGATCTGGCCGGCGCCATGAAACCGGTTTACACATCAAATTTTACCGCCGTTTATGCGCTGACGGAATTGCCGGGCGCGTCCGCGCTGCTGGTCCGAGTGAGTTACCTGGGGTGCGACGATTCCATATGTTTTTTACCTCAGACCCGCGAATTTAACCTTGCGCTGCCGGCCGGCGCGGACGCGGCCGGCGCGGCGCCGGCGCCGGTGGTCCAATCCGCCGGGGAAAATACCGCGATGGACACCCTGGAAATGAATTGGACTGAGCGGCTGGCGCGTTTTGAAACACTGGCCGTGCGCGCCGGTTATATGCCGGCCGGAGATTTTCTCAAGTTTCTCGAGATTGCGGATGGATCCCGGCCGGCGGTCGCCGAGCCGGGAGAATCGGCGGGGGAAAATTCCTGGTGGTTTATCATTTTGATATTGCTGGGCGGACTGGCTTTGAATTTAACGCCTTGCGTGCTGCCGATGATACCGGTTAACCTGGCCATTATAGGCGCCGGCGCGGTTATATCGGGCACAGGCGCCGGTTCGCGCCGGCGCGGTTTCGGCCTGGGTTGTTTATACGGGTTGGGCATTACGGCGGCTTATGGCTTGCTGGGCGCCCTGGTGGTGCTGACGGGATCGGTTTTCGGCGCCGTGAATGCTTCGCCCTGGTTTAATTTTGGCATAGCGCTGCTGTTTTTAGGAATGGCATTGGCGATGTTTGACATCTGGACGATTGATTTCAGCCGTTGGCAGTCGCGTCTGGCATTCAGTGGCGGCGGGCGGTTGGCGATTGTCTTGATGGGAGCGGTTTCCGCCGTCCTGGCAGGAGCCTGCGTCGCGCCGGTAGTGGTTACCGTGCTGACGCAGTCCTTGATTTTATATGCCGGCGGGAATCGCGCCGCCGGCCTGGCATTGCCTTTTATTCTAGGCTTGGGCATGGCGTTGCTCTGGCCGGTGGCCGGGGCAGGGCTGGCGGCTTTGCCGAGGCCGGGGCGCTGGATGAACAATGTGAAGCGGGTTTTCGGCGTCATCATCCTGGTTTTGGCCGGCTATTATGCATGGCTGGGGTGGGATCTGCTGCCGGCGCGCGCCGGCGCGGCGGCAGGCCGCCAGACTCAATCCGCGCTGGCGGAAGGTTGGCTGACGGAATTGCCGGACGCGCTGGTGCGGGCCGAGCGGGAAGGCCGGCCGCTGTTTGTTGATTTCTGGGCCTCGTGGTGCAAAAACTGCATGGCGATGGAAGCCACAACCTTTAAAAATCCGGAAGTGCGCCAGCGGCTGCAAAATTTTGTGCTGTTGAAATACCAGGCGGAACGTCCCGACCAGCCGCCGGCGCGGGATGTCTTGTCGGCTTTCAAGGTCGTGGGATTGCCAACTTATGTAATCCTGGCGCCGCCGCCGGGCGCGTCCCCCTCCGATAATCAGCCTTGAATGTTATGATGGACAATGGGTCATCCTTGCCGTTAGACATCGTCCTCGTAGGCGCCTCCGGGGCGCTTGCCCGGCAAAAAATAGTGCCGGCGCTTTTCGCATTATTCTGCCAAAAGCTGTTGCCGGAACGTTTTCACGTCATTGGCTTTGCCCGCAGCGATTTTACGGATGCATCATATCGCGCCTGGCTGGCCGAAACTCTGACTTGCCGGTATCATCCCGCCCGCCGCTGCCGGCAACTGGCGGCGGAGTTTCTCGCCCGTTGTTTTTATTGCCGCGGCGGCTATGACTCGCGCGATGCGTTTCTCGATGTATTTCAAATCATGCGCCGCCTGGAAGGCGGCGCCGGCAATGGCAACCGTTTGTTTTACATGGCCGTGCCGCCCCAGGTATTTCAAGATGTGGCGCAGGCGATCGGCGGCGCCGGCCTGGTGCATTGCCAGGGACCGCAATGGTCCCGCGTGATAGTGGAAAAGCCGTTCGGCATGGACCGCGCGAGTTCCGACCGGTTGGTGCGGGAATTGCGGACGATTTTTGCGGAAGAGCAGACTTACCGCATTGACCATTACCTGGGCAAGGAGGTCATTCAGAACCTGTTGATTCTGCGGTTTGCCAATGCCGTATTCGAGCCGTTATTAAGCAGGAAACATATTACCCGCGTGGAAGTTGTCTGGCATGAGCACATCGGCATCGAAGGGCGGGGCGGGTATTTCGACCGTTACGGCATCATTCGCGATGTCATGCAAAATCACCTGCTCCAGATTCTGGCGCTGACCGCGATGGAGCGGCCGGCAAAGCTGGATGATGCCGGGGCCATCCGCGCCGCCAAGGTGAATTTGCTGCGGGCCGTGGCGCCGGTCCGCGCCAATGCATTGCGCCTGGGCCAGTATTGCGGGAATCGTGCGGCCGGCCGGCATCATCCTGGCTATCTTGAGGAAGCGCATGTCGCTCCAGGTTCGCGCACCCCGACGTTCGCCGCGGTGAAGCTGCGGGTGCGGAATGCGCGCTGGCGTGGCGTGCCGTTTTACCTGGAAGCCGGCAAGGCCATGCATGATAATTTGACCGAAATTCGGATTCATTTTCGCCCACCGCCGGCCGGGGCATTGCATTTCCAACGGCAACCATTGGCGGAAAACGCGTTGATTATCCGGGTGCAGCCGGATGAGGGGATATATCTTCGCGTGAATAACAAGGTGCCGGGCCTGGATTTGGAATTGGCGCCGACGCTGCTGGATTTGCGATACGCGGAAGCTTTTCCCAGCCATCCGATTCCTTCGGCATACGAATGCCTGCTTTGGGAAGCCTTGGAAGGCGACCGCAGCCTGTTCATCAGCGAGGCGGAACTGGCGGCTGCCTGGGATATTTTCACGCCGGCTCTGCACGCGCTTGATCGCCGACGGCAGAGGCCGGCGCCGTATGTTTTCGGCAGCGCCGGGCCGGATGCCGGCGCCGGTGAAATTTAGCCGGGGTTGATCAACGGGCAAAAGCATTCGGGATGGTTGAACGTCGGCGGCAGCACTCTCCAATTGGCTGTCTTGGCATCGTTTTCAATTGCATTTGCGCCGGCGGGCTATATGATACCTGGATGTTTGTGGCGCGCCGTCGCGCGTGGCGGCAATTTTTAATCAGCATGCAAGAAAGGCGGGATTATGCCGGTCGAAGCAAGGATGGAACTGGTTGAATACGGCGTCAAAATCGCGCGGGCCGGCCTGGTCGCCGGCGCGGGCGGCAACATCAGCGCGCGTTCCGGCGGCACCGTCTGGATGAAACCCAGCGGCGTGGCAATGGATGACATGACGCCGGATGACTTATGCGGGATTGCGTTGGCCGACGGCCGTCAGACGCATGGAGCGCATAAACCGACTTCCGAATTCAACATGCATCTGGCCGTCTATCGCGCCCGGCCGGAAGTGCGCGCGGTGTTTCACACCCATTCCCCCTGGGCCTCCGGGGTGATCAGTTCCGGCGCGGAACTGAAAGCCATGTTTGCCGAGTTTGTCTGCGATTTGGGGCGGGTGGGCCGGATTCCCTACATCACGCCCACCACCGGCGCCCTGGCGCAGGCCGTAGGTGAAATGGCGGCCGGCCATGACACCATACTCATGGTCAATCATGGCATCCTGGCGGTGGGGGTTACGATGAAACAAGCCTATTACCGGTGCCTGGTGGTCGAAGATGCGGCCAAGTCCATGGTGGCGGCTTCAGTGGTCGGCCGGCCGGTGTTTCTCAGCGAGCAGCAAATCGCCGAATTGAACAGGTTGGACGCCGTCAGCCACCGTGTTAAGACCATGGAATCGCGCAGTTAGCCCCGTCCGGCAAAATCAAAACCAATCAGTTGTTCAACCGTTTTCCTTGGAGACGGGACGCCGCCGTCCCGGTTACCGTTGGCACAGAGGCGGGACCAGGCGTCCCGGCTCCAGGAAGAGGCTGTGCGCCACGGGAGCGCCATTTTATCGCGGCATCAGCCGCAATGTGCCAGAAAATAATCCGCCAGCGATGGGAAATCTGCGAACGACAGGTCTGGAATTTCCGGCGCGGCCCGGCCGATGCCGTAAGCGACAAAGACCTTGTGCGCGCCGGCCCGGCGCGCGCAGGCCAGGTCGTTGGCGCTGTCGCCGATCATCCAGGTGTCCGCCGGCGCAAAATGCAGCGCCAGCATTGTCCGTTGCAGCGCTTCCGGGTGCGGTTTCAGGTTGACCGCGTTATCGCCGCCCATGACGCTGGAGAACAAAGTGTTCAGTTGGAAATGACGCAGCAAATCCCGGCAGGATATGCTGGGCTTGTTGCTGATCAAGGCCATGGTGCAGCCGGCGCGCGCCAGGCGCGCCAGGCCCTCCGCCACGCCGGGATAGAGCGTGGTGGCGTCGTGAAGGTGCGCGCGATAGCAGGCGGAGTTGATTTGCACTGCCTCGTCCAGGTCGAGTTCCGGGGCATCCTGCAGCGAGCGGCTTACCAATTTGCGGATGCCGTCGCCGATGAATTGGGTTATCATCGCATCCGGCAGCGGAGACAGGCCGTAATGCCGGCGCATGTGATTGATGCCCGTGCAGAGATCCTGGCGCGAATCAATCAGCGTGCCGTCCAGGTCGAATACCAGGAGCTTGCTCATTTGATGCAACTGGGGCTGGAACCCCGCGGATAATGGACCACGATATGTTCGGCCAGCTCCGGCCATATGGGCTCGAGTTTTTCAGCCAGCTCCGGGATGGCCGGCGTGCGCCGGGAGATATAATCATCCAGGCGTTCGGCCAGGCTTTCCAGCCGCGCGATCAATCCGCCGTAGCGCCGTTCCACCGTCTCCCAGCCGTGCGGCTTGCAGCAAGCCAGCCAGTAAGCGCGATGCGCGCGCCAGAGCTGCCGCACCGTCCGCCGGAGTTCCGGGAGTTCGACGGCGGCGATTTTTTTCATGGCGGCGCGGTTATCGGACTGGTAAGCGGCGGCAAGGTTGCGGCGCAGCATGACCTTGACGGCCAGGGCGCGGGCCAGCAGGGCGGGGTGGCGCAGTTGCGCGTTCTGGCCGCCAGCCCGGGCGGCGCGCGCCAGTTTTGCCGCCAGCTCGCGGTAATGCCGGGCCAGTCTTTGCGGATCGGATATCTGCGGATCAATCATGGCCAGCAGCGGATCCTGCCAGAGCAGGGCCTTGCTTAGATTGGCGGCGCTGAGCGACGAAGTCCGCCGGCGGAGGTGCCGCGGGGAATCCAACTCGGCGGCCAGGACAAAGGCGTCGAAGTCGGCCCGGCAAATGGCGTGGAAACTGGCCCGCATCCGGTCCGGGTCGGGCCGGCCGGCATACACGTGTTCGGCGAAGAATTGGACGCCCGGCAATGCCGAAAAAAGGTTATGTTCGGCGCCGTCGTCGCCCCACATGGTCAGAAACACCTCGCGCAGGCGGGTTTTCCGGCAAGCCTGCAGGCAGGCCTTGGTGGCGTTGAAGGCCCAGGGGAGGGCGGTCCAGAAACGGCTCCAGGTGTAAATGCCGCCGGCCATGACCGGTTCCGCGCCCATGGCGCGGTGGCGGGCGATCCATTTTTCGTAAAAGGCGGCGTCGTGGTGGTAGTAATCCCAGTACACCAGGTCTACGCCGCGGGGGATGGCCTTGGCCACTTCGCGGGGGATGACGGAGGTTTCGTCGTAGTAGCTGTTGGTCTTGGAACCGAGCCGGAAATACATGTCGCTCCAGATCATCGGGCGCAAGCCCCGGGTCTGGCAGATATTGCGGACGCGGCGCAGGTGGCGGTTCAGGATATCGAACGGGCGCTTTTCGCCGAACAACTTGCGGAACCGGCCGCTGCCGATGCCGTGGGCTTCATCCATCCCGATATGAATGCGCTTGGAGTTGTAAGGCGCGGCGGCGGCGGCGATCATTTGTTCCAGCAATTGGTAGGTGTGGGGCGCCTGCGCCAGCAGCACCTTTTCGGTGTCGCGGAAATTGCCGTAGGCCGGCCACTGCAGCATCTGTTCCAGATGCCCCAGGGTCTGAATGCAGGGAATCATCTCGACGCCCAGGGCGCCGGCGTATTGGTCAAGGGCTTGCAACTCGCGCACCGTATAACGGCCGCGCAAGTAACCGAAGAAGGGATGGCCCGGCACCTCGTAGGTGTCTTCGGTGTAAAGCATCAGCATGTTTAATCCCATCAAGGCGGATTGGAGGATGAATTGCTCCAGCGTGCCTGGCAGGTAAACGCCGTTGCGCGATACGTCCAGCATCAGGCCCATCGTGTCGAAGGCGGCCGTCTCGGTGAAATTAACCGCCGCGGCATCCCGGGGGTCGGCGCCCAGCAGTCGGCCCAGCGCGCGGAAGACGTCCGTGCGGGTGCGGTAGCGGACGGAGCAGCCGGCCGGTCCGGCGGCGACTTGCAGGCCCGGCGCGGTTTGCGGAATGAAGGTCACCGCGCGGGCGCCCGCGGCGCCGGCGAACCGCCGCGGGTAAGCCCGGGCAACGATCTGCAGGCCGGGGCGCAATTCCCGGGGCGCGGCGTTGATGTTGAGTTTGAAACAGGCGGTCATATGCGGTCGCTTTCTGAATGGCGGGTTGCTGAAGGGCCAGCGGCGGCGGCGCGGCCTGGCGCAGATGGTTAATATTTGAAATTGCTGGCGCCGATATATTCGCGCAGAATGGAAGTGGCGGGGACATCCGTGGCCGGAGCCGGCAAAAAATTATCCAGGAAGCCCTGCAGCCGGCGGGCTTCCGCATATTCCGGCGCGGCAGGCTTAATGGTCATGAGCAGCGGCTCAACCATGTATTTCAGCACGGCCAATTCATAATCCAGGGCGGAATTGAAAGCGGCGTCCGCCTGGGACTGGAACGGAAAAATCCAGGTTTTTTCGCCGCGCCGCACGGAAGGCCACATGCGCAGGGTAGCCGTCGGCGAATTGCCGCGGAAGAGGTGGTCGCGCACCATCCGGCGCATCAGGCGGTTATCGGTGGTGGAGATGCGGTTGTTGGCGTCAATGTTCAACTGGGTCAGCGCGCTGATGTAAATCTTAAATTTGCGGGCGGACGGTATGCTTCGGGTGAAGCGGGGATTAAGCCCGTGAATGCCCTCGATGATCACCATTTCACCCGGCGCCAACCGCCGGCGCACGCCCCGGAATTCGCGCTGCTTGGTGGCAAAGTTAAAAAACGGGAGTTCGATTTCCCCGCCCTGTATCAGTTTCAGCAGGTGTCGGTTGAACAGCGGCACATCAATCGCGTCAATATGTTCGTAATCCGGCCGGCCGGCCGCGTCGCGCGGATTATCGGCGTCATTCACGTAATAGTCGTCGAGCGAGATGGTGGAATTAGCGATGCCGTTGACGCGCAATTGGACGGCCAGGCGTTTGGCGAGTGTGGTTTTGCCGGCGGCGGACGGCCCGGAAATCAGGATGACCTTCAGCTCGCTCCGCCGATCCGCGATCTGGTCGGCCAGGCGCGCGATTTTCTTTTCATGGAAGGCTTCCGCCATCCGGATGAATTCCGGCAGGCTGCCGCGGTAGATTGATTCGTTCAGATTGCCGACATTGCGGACGCCGATGATCCGGCCCCACTGCTTGTGTTCATGGAAAATACGGAACAAGTGAGGCTGATCGCGGAAGCGGGCGATCCGGGCGGGATGGGCCATGCCCGGGAATTGAATTACCAGTCCGGGCGGATAGCGGATGAGTTTGAAATCCGGCAGCGCGCCGGCGGAAGGCGCGAGGGGGGCATGCGCCAGGTCGAGAAATCGGCCGCATTCATGGACCACCACCATGGGCGGGTTGCGGAACCGGAGCAAATCGGCCTTGTCCTTCTGGGCCGATTGCTCGAATTTAGATACGGCTTCCTCGAATGCCAGGCCGTAGCGGCGGATGGGCAGATTGCGCCGGATAGCGCGGCGCATGGTTGCGTCCAGGATACGGGTTTGCGCCGCGGTGATCGGTTTGCCGCATTGGCCCTCGAAACTGCAGAAAAAGCCGGCGCCGAAGGAATGTTCCACCGTAAACCGGCAATCCGGCAGCGCTTCGGCGGCTGCCTTGGCCAGGAGGAACACCAGCGAGTTGCGGTACACCCGCATTCCCAGCGGATCGAGACGGTTGAGGAAGCGGATGCGGGAATTAACCGTCAGGGGGAATGTGAGAGAACAGACTTCATTGTTGACCAAGGCGGCAATCGGCGGCGGTGCGGCGCGCCGCCGGGGCGGGATACAATCTACAGGAGTTATAACCGACGGGCCGCGCGACCCCCCCCCGCCCTCCCCAAATACACAGAGGGGTTTTAAAAACAACACCCCAG
>JAXGSX010000040.1:0-17293 GCA_040775225.1 Kiritimatiellia bacterium
GATGAAGCTGTATAAATATACCGCGAATCCTTCGCAACAAAGCAGATGCGGCATAATGGCCTCACCCGCAGGGCGGTCTTTTCCGCCAAACAGCGCCGTGTGTTTTTGGTGATATTTTAAAATGCCATAAATTGTTTTTTGTACGCACATTATCTTGACAACATAAAATCCCGTCACGGATTCAGGTAAAAAACCATGAAACGTACATTATTGGCGGCGGTCGGGTTGGGATTGAGCGGTTGGGGGGCGGCGGCGGTTCAGCCGGCAACGGATGCCGAACGGCAGAACTGGGTGAATCACCTCATGCCGCTGCCGCACGAAATCAGCATCACTCAGTCCGCAGTGCTCAATCCCGCCGATGTCGGCCTGGCGATCGCGGCGGATGCCGGGCCGGTGCAGGCGCAGATCAAAGATGAATTAACCGCCTTGTTCCAGGACGCCGCCGGGGTGGCGCCGACGGGCGCCGCCTTCCGGATCGTCTTGGGCGTGCTTGACGGGCAGGGCCGGTTGGCGGGCAGCGCGTTGGCCGGCGCGGAACGCTTGCAGGCATGTCCCAACAAAAATCAGGCGTATATCATCCGTCCCAACGGCGACGATTGCCTGGCCGTGGCCGCCTTGCATGAAAAAGGGTTGTATTACGGCGCGCAGACTTTGCGCCAGTTGCTTTCCGCCGGCATTTTTACCAACGGATCGGTCAGGATACCCCTGGCGGAGGTCACCGATTGGCCGGACATGGAAGAGCGCGGCATCTGGAATGCGGCGCGGGCGGTGCCGTTCCTCGCCGGCTTGAAATTGAATTTCATGACTTATATGTGCGGGCACGAGGCGTCCTCCAACGCCTGGCACAGACCCAAGGTTGATCCGACCATGATGGATCTGTTGCGGCGGCATGCCATGGTGGAACGCGTGCAGATGATTCATCACTTGAATTATTTCGACCGCCTGTTTGGCATTTACAAGGCGCATCCGGAATTGATGGGGCAGGGCGCGGCGGCGGTATGCGAAGGCGAACAGTATAAATACTCCAAGCGGGATATCCCGGTAATCTGCGCCTCCCAGCCGTTGTGGAAGACCATCATCGCGGACATGCTGGCCGCGCTGGGCGAGCAGGGCGCGCCGGAGGTAAGCGTCTGGCTGAGCGAATTCAAGGGGCAATGCCAGTGTCCGCAATGCCGCGATTCCAGCCAGACTCTGCTGGAGTCGCGCCTGGTAGCGGACGCTTGGAGTTCAATCCGGGGCAAATACCCGGACATGATTCTGCGGATATTTTATTCCCAGGGCGATGGCTCGCCCGCAACCGATCAGGCCTTGCGCGAATTACCGCCGGAAGTCAGAATCGAGCGGGTGTATTCAATTTATAAACCGTTTCTGGACGCCGCGCAACGGGGACAATGGGTCCTGTCATTCAGCGGTTATGATTGCATTGCCGGCCCGGATAATTCCTTCCGCACGCCGGAACGGATTATCCCGCGCATTACGAATGGCTATGCCGCCAAACTCAAGGGTGTCTTGAGTTGCAGTTACCATTATTACGGCGAGGGCATGCTGCCGCCGGAATATTACCGGCAAGTTCACGGCTTCCCCGCCAGCGCGTTGGCGGAATGGTCATGGAACGTAAACGGCCGGACCCCGCGCCAGTTTACGGAAGCCTGGGCGGCCCGCGCCGGCTATGCCGAGCCGGCGCGGTTTGCCGATTGGATGGAAGCCATTTCCCGGCTGAAAACCGCGTTGGAGAAGCCGCGCCAACCCGGCGCCGGCCTGCCCAAAACCAAAGGCTTTAAAAATCAATTCGCTGAAATCGGCGCAATCATCCGCAACCGCGATGCGTTCGGCTTGTTCGATATTGATACACTGGATAAAGCCGACGCGCTTTGCCGCGAAGCCCTGGCGCTGGCCGAGCCGTTAAGTCCACCAATGCCGGCGCTTGAAACCCGGTATTTTGCGGCATTGGTAAAATCTTACCGCTGCTTGAACGAGCTTTCCGACAGCATGGCTCCGGATGATAAAACGAAAAATATTGACGCAGCAAGGGTTAAGGAAGCCTGGGCCAATTATCAAGCGGCGGTGGAAGAGGCGCTGGCCTGCAATGACCGGCGGATAGAATTGTGGCTGGCCGATCCGGCTGATTACGTTGAGAAGGCGCAAGGTGAAATTAGCGGGCAATGGCTGGCGGTCCGGAATGCCATGGATGAGGCCATTACGGAAATTATAATCAAGGAGGCGCGATGAATTGCCGGGTTGGTCTGATTGCCGCGGGTTTGTGTGCGATGCTTTCGGCTTTTGCCCGGGCGGAATCCGTTCCGCCCTCCCTGGATGTCATGCCTTGCGCGCAACCGCCCATGGTGGATGGCGTGCTGACGGACGCCTGCTGGCAGACGCCGGCCATGATCACCAATCTGCATGTGTTCAAGCAACCCGGCAAGACCCGCCCGGTCAATGCCTGGCTGGTGCGGGATGATGTCTGGCTTTACCTGGCGGTGGATGTGCCGCACCCTGCCCCGCAACATATCAAACGCACCGTATTTAAGCATAACGGGCCGGTGCCGGCGGATGATTCGCTGGAATTCTTTATTGATCCGGGGACGGATGGCATCTTCTACATACAATATATGCTCAATTCGTTGAATGTGGGCGCGGAAAAATATGTCACGCGCAAGGCGGATCACGCCAAGCCGGGATTGATACCCTGGCGTTCCGGCGCCATGACTACTCCCCAAGGCTGGCGTGCCGAAATTGCCATTCCGCTGGCCTTCCTGGCGGCTTATGGCGATTTGGGCAAATGCCGGTTTAATTTGAACGTTAACCTCGTCATCCCCACCATTGATCCCAGCCAGGCGCGTGTGGGCGAAGAGAAGGAATTTTTGAGTTTTGCCCCGGTTAAAACGGGATTTCATGAGCCGGAAAGTTTTGGCTGGCTGAAGGGGATGGCGGCAACCTCCATCCGCGTCCCGTTTTTTCCGAATATTTCCGGCCTGACGGTTGAACGTTACAGTGTGGCGGATGGTAATTATGCCTATGGTTTGGCCATGAAAATGTCCAGCGCGTTCGCGCAGCCCGGAACGGCGCGGCTGGAGGTGGAAGATCGCCCCATCACCGGCCCGGCCGAAGTCATCGCCCGGGAAATCGAGGTTGCCGGCCGCGACCCGCAGGATGTGCAGATCATGGTGCCGGTGTCCGCCATGGTCGAACGCCTCGCGGTGGTGCGGTTGAAAGACGCGGCCACAGGCGAAATCTATCAGGCGGTCCCGCTGGAGGCTGACGATCTGGCCGTGCTGCGGCTGATGACTTGTTACCTGGATCGTTCTTATTATACCACGGAGGCGGAAGCCCGCGCGGTTTGCGAATTCAGTCTGCCGCCGGCGGAATTGGCGGCGCTCAAGGTGGTGGTCCGCGGCGCGGATGCCGCAACGCTGGCCGAGGCGGCGCCGGCCCAAACGCTGATGCAGACGCCCATTCCGCTGTCTGGCCTGGCGCCGGGCGCCGCGGAATTGCAGGTGGATCTCTGCCGGGCGAATGGGGAGAAACTGACCGGGCAGGCGGTGACGCTGATCAAGCGCCCGCCGAAGCCGGGCTGCGAGTGGAAGGTTGACCGGATTAACCGCATTTTACTGCGGAATGGCCAGCCGTATCTGGGCTTTGGCATTGTGACGCACCGGTTCACGGAGGATATTGCCAGGGATATTGCCGCGGCCGGGCTTGATCATGTTTGCATGCTGGATTTGATGTTAAAACCGGAAACGGCGCTGGAAAACCGGCGGCTGGCGGAAAAATACGGAATTTATCTCATGGATTATCTGGACGGCTACATGACCACGAATGCGCCCATCAGCTTCAAGCTGGGGTTTGAACGGGGACCCATGGCCGCGGCCGCCGCCAAAATGGCGTCGGCGGAACGCCAGCGCCTGTTCGACGAGTTCCGGCCGGCCAAACGGCAACTGGTGCAGGCAGTCATCGCCAGCCTGAAGGATTCGCCGAATGTCATGGGCTATTTTTCGATTGATGAACCCGGCTGCCATCCCGAAGTGCCGGATATGCCGCAACGCGGGCGCGATTTATATCGCATGGCCAATGAGGCGGATGGTTATCACCCCCTTTATCTTAACTTCTCGTCCTATATTCCGGCGGGGGATGAATGGACCGACTGGACGGATGTGCTGGGCACGGATCCCTATTGGATCGCCGCCGGCGCTCTTCACCGCGGCACGCCGAATTTCCTGTCCCAGATCACGGCGGCGACCGATCAGCGCGCGCGGCCGGGCCGCCAGCCCTGCTGGATCATCCCCATGTCGGCTTACTGGAGCGGCACCACCAAGCGCCTGATCACCCGTCCGGAGCAATTCTGCCAGACCTACCTTGCCCTGATTCATGGCGCCAGGCTGATAACGTATTTTGCCTACGGAACCCTGATTCATCAGGAAAATTACGATACCCTGCGCGACCTGGCCGGTCAGATGAAAAAATTGGGCCCGATCATGCTGACGCCGGATGTGCCGCAGGCCATCAATTATACGCCGGCGGAGTGGGCGCCGGACAAGGCATTATATCCGTCGGTTCAAGTCACACTGCGCGCCCGGCCGGAAGGCGGGTACGCGCTGGTTTGCGCCAACAGTAAGTGGCACCCCGTGGATGTGTCGTTCCGGTTGGAAGGGCTTGAGCTTGACTCCGGCCATGCCGGCGTATTGTTTGACAACTCGCTGAAAATTGCCATAAAAGACGGAACATTCAGTGACGCATTCCAGCCTTTCGGTGTGCGCGTGTATTTAATTGACGGGAAAACCGCGGCGGCCGCCGGTCAAACGCCGGTCCGGATATCCGTCGTTGCCGCCGATCATCCCGAACAGGCCCAGCCGGAGGAGCCGGAAGCGCCGCGTTCCGGCCGCGTAGGGAAGAAGAACCTGGCCGCCAATCCGAGCTTTGAAAGCCAAGCCCTGCCGGATTTGCCGGATTATTATTACTCCGTCCTGGGATACCACGGCTTGCCTCCTGTTCGTTCCGGCAGTCCGCATGCGCGTTATGCCGCGGTAACCAACCATCCGTTTCACGGCAAATATTGCGTCCGCCTGGCCGGGCGCAGTTCCGGAAACCCGGCGCAGGTGCGTTTCCACCTGGCGCCCATCGTTGATCAAGTCACGCAATTCACCCTGTCAATTCACATGCGCGCAGACCGGGATGGCGTGAAGGCCGGCCTGGGCAGCATCAGCCTGCCGGACTGGAAAACTAAAACGGTTTCCCTTTCGACCAATTGGCAGCGCGTGGCGGTCACCGGCGCGATTCCGCCGGGGTTGAGTCCGTATCATCAGTTTTACTTCTTTGCTGGGACGGACGACAGCACGGTCTGGTTTGACGCCGTCCAACTGGAAAAGGGCGACACTCCTACCAAATTCGAGCCGTGAGGGGGCTTTCCGGCTGCGCCAATTTCACGTGCGGCATTCCGGCGGCAGAGCGGCTCACCTGGACGGTTCGCCCCACCCGGGGAAAGCAGTGAGGTTGAAGATCCGGGGGTAGGGCGACGCCTCCGGTGGAGCCGTCCGGCATCGGCGGGGAACGGAACGGCTCGGCAGGGACGCTTCGCCCCACCCGGGAGATTTCGGCTGGCATAATTAGTGTGCAAGGGGGACGGGATGATGTGTTTTAACCGTGGCATTTGCGCAAGATTATCGGCCTGTATGCTGGCGGGTTTTGTTGGGACGCGCCCCATGCCCGTTCGCGCCGGGATAATTTACGACTCGGCAAAAAACATAATAACCGTGACCGCCTATCCGGAGGAATGGCCCTGCACCCCCGCGCGCCTGGCCGCCATGGACCGCGCCTGCGGCTGGAACAAGGTCGCCTATGACGCCGCCTCCGACACTTACATCCTCCAGGCCGGGCTGGAGATCGGCGACAACGGCGGGGCCGACACTTATTTCCAGCTAGGCAGCCCGGCCCATCCGCGGGAAACCCTGGTGGTCCACGGCAATGTCGCCATCCGGCCTTACTGGGTCAAGGATGTCAACCCGGGGTTGTGGTATACCGCGGCCCGGTCAGTCAACCGGCTGACCATCGGCTGCCCGGAAAACACCAATGTCATGCCGGTTTTGAAGATTGCCAGCAGCCCGCAGTTCAAAAGGACTTTGCTGGCCGGAGTGTGCCAGGGCCGGAAGGCGTTTGGCGGGCAGTTGCATGTGCATGGCGGCAAGATCACGGCGTTGACGCCGGATGCGGCGCACCGGCTGGCTTCGGCGGATAATCCGGGATTGGGCATGATCCTGCGCGCGGATGAGGTCATGCTGCACAATGCGACACTTTCCTGGATTGACGGGATCATGTGCTACGGCGCGCAGGAAGCCTGGCCGGTGCCGTCTTTGCATGTTAAATTCGATTGCCGGAATACGCGCTTTGCCCACGGCGGCACGGCGCTCTCCGACCACGGACGGGCGGTAATCCGCAACTGCGTGTTTGAATATCTGGATTGCGCCATCCGCGATTACGGCGGCATCAATCTGATTCTTGAAAATTGCGTATTTCAGAATAACGGCCGCAACTGGGAATTGATCTACAGCGACAAGGGCTTGACGGCGGTGGATTGCTCCATCATGCCGGGCCGCGGCCCCGACCGGTACCGCTGCTGGTTGAATCCCGCGAAGAAAGTCAAACAATACCCGCGGTTCAAATCAGAGCGGCACATCATCGTGGAGGTGACCGATTCCGCCGGCAAGCCCGTTTCCAAGGCGCAAGTTACCGTGCGCGCTGTGCCGCATAATCCGGCCTGTGTGGAAAACGGGATTTGCCTGACCGATGCCGCCGGCCGCACCCCGGGGGTGGGACAGGCCCGGGCCATCCGTCTGCTGGAATCCGCCATTACCGCCACTGATACCAACCAGCCCGCAGCCGTTTCGTTCACCTACGAAATCGCCGCGTTGGCCGAGGGCTATCAGCCGATAGCGCGAAAAGATGTGACGCCGGATGAAAGCTGGCGGGTTTATACCCTGCGGTTGCCGGTAAAATAGCGCCGGCCATCAGCCGCCGGCGCCGTACCGCCGTCGCGGGCCGCGCCGGCCTGCCCAAACCATAAAATTTCCGGCAAGCCAATCATGCCGGTCCAGATGCGCGGAACCAGCGCAAGCGTGAAAATGTTGCCGGTTTTCATATGTTATGCTTGACATCTGATTGTATTTCGCTAATCTATCACGCGATAGATTAGCGCGGAGTTAACCATGATCACCATGCAGGCAGTGGCCAGGCGCGCCGGCGTCAGCCGCGCGGCGGTTTCCCACGTGCTGAACGGCCGGGCACAGGCGGTCGGGCTGCGACCGGATACTTGCCGGCGCATCCGGCAGGCGCTGGCGGAGTCGGGTTACCGGCGCAATGAAACCGCCCGCGCCATGGTCAAGGGCCGGACCCGGATCATTGCCTTCCTGACACCTTCCCTCCGGGAATACTATTGCTCCGAAGCGCTGGATGGCGTCCTGGCGGAAGCCAATCGCCGCAACCTGTTTGTCAAGGTTTTCACCTGGCGCGGTTCAGATCGCCCGGCTGAATTCGCGCGGATATTGGATCGCTGCTTCCAGGCGCAGCCGCTGGGAATCATCGCCCGCGGCTTGCAGGCCGATGAAATGAGTCTTTTGCATGCCGCCGTCAGGGCGGAAAACATGCCGGTGGCGGCATTGGACAGCAGCGCCACGGCGTGTCCCGGAAGCACCCGCGTGCGCGCCGACGATGCGGCGGGCATCAAGCTGGCGTGGCATCACCTTTGGGCGCTGGGGCACCGCCGGATTGTCCATTTGACGGGACCGGCCGAGTTGGAATACGTGCGTCTGCGCGGCGCGGCCTTCCAGGCTTGCATGCGTCGGGCGCATCTGAGCGCCGAGGAAAATGCCATCGGCTACGGCCAGGAAAAGGATTTTCCCGCCCTTGTCCAGAACTGGTTCGGGCAGGCGCCGGCACGGCGCCCCACCGCCGCGATCTGCGCCAGCGACATCATCGCGGCGCTCCTGGTGCGGTTGCTGCGCGGCATGGGGTTGCGCGTGCCGGACGATGTGGCGGTGACGGGGTTTGGCGATTTATCCATCAGCCGATATTGCGATCCGCCCCTGACCACCATTTACCAGCCTTTCCAACTCATGGGCGCGCGGGTGTTGCGGCAGGTTTTAATATCCGGGAACCGGCCGGCGCCGGAAAAACGCCGGGATATTATTCTGCCGGTCAAATTGTTGAAACGCGCCTCCACCGCCGCGGTGCGCGTTAATCGGCGAAAGGCGCGGAATTTAAATTGATCAGGGAATAGCGACAAGATTCACGCAAAAATTACGGTTTCAATTCATGCAACAAACAAAAATCTTCCTGACGGCGCTGCTTGGGGCGGCCTTTTGCGCCGGCTGGCTGCCCGCGGTGTCCGCAGCCGTACTGGAAGGACAGGGGAAATGGGCGATCCGCGTCATCCCGCTGCCGCAGGATCTGGCCATACAAGGCAGCGTTACCGCCGCGATGGATAACATTGCGCTGATGCCAAGCGTTTACACCGGCGCGCCTATTGAGGAGGCCCGGCGCCTGTTGTCGGATTTTGCCCGGGGATCGCCGCGGGACGGTACAGCCGTCCGCATTGAGATGCGCCTGGCAGCGGCCGATGAAGAGATGACCGGTCTTCCGCAACCGCCCAATCGCGCCCAGGCATATTCCATAATCTCCGCTGAAACTAACGGCATCCTGGAAGTGTTGCTGACGGCTTCCGCTCCCGCCGGAGTGTTGTATGCCGCGCGCACCCTGCATCAATTGGTGTTGCCGCGCGGAGCCATCCCGGCCGGCGGCGCCGTGGAAATACCGGTTGCCGCAATCACCGATTGGCCGGACCTCGAAGAGCGCGGTTTTTGGGGGCCGCTGACGGCCGACCCGGCGTTTCTGCGCTGGATGTCGGAATTCAAGCTCAATCTGGGCGTCGGCATGGGATGCCGCTATGGCGTGGACACCAACGGCGCGGCCTGGGTGGATTACGACCGGGAAATCCTGGATTTGGCGATTCGCAATGCGATTTTCCCCGTACCGTATATCATGCATTTTGACGCGCAAAAGTACACCGGCGTTTATGAAGCCTATCCTGCGGCACAAGGCGTCTCCGCGGAACCCAGCCCCAAACCCGTGCCCAACCTGGAAAACCCGGACTACCGCCGGATTTACCATGACTGGCTGTGCGGCATGGCCGCCATCCCCGGCGTGCAAAAGATTGACGCCTGGCTCTCCGAGGGCCGGCACTTCGATGCCCAAACCCTGGCCCAGCACCCGGATTTGCCCGGGCATGTCCTGGAAACCCGCCTGATCATGGAAGCCGCGGAAACGGCCCGAAAACTCAATCCGGGCTTGATGGTGCGGGTAATGCTGTCACAGGGCGCCTTCGATCACTACGCGGCCATCCTGGCGGAAATCCCGCCGGGCTGCGGCGTGCTCTATTACCATGGCAGCTACCGGACGGTCTGCCCCGGCACCTACAGTCAGACCCGGCGCAAGATCGTCATCCCGCTACTGGAACAATACGCGGCTGAGGGCGGTTGGCTGGGAGTTGTGCCGACCGTCGCTAACCTGGCTATGGACAGTTTTTGGAGCTGCCCGCAATTCGTCAAGTACCGGGCGGACGAAATCCAATCCAAGCATTTGCGCAATATCACGGCCTTTGCCACGCCCAACCTGACGGTGCGGGACATGAATTTCACGGCGCTGGCGGAATGGTCATGGAACGCGGACGGGCGTTCTCCGCGCGAGTTTGCCAGGGCCTGGGCGTTCCGGAAAGGTTTTGTGCAACCGGACCTGGTGGCGGACTGGGTGGATGCCATCGCCCCGGTCAACTGGGATTTGGCGGCTTCCAGCGTGCCGGGCCCCAGGCTGGACGACGCCGCCAACCGGCTGGCCCGGCGGCCCTTGAAATTCCCGGAACTCTTCATGGAAATCCCGAGCCTGCAACATGCGGACGATAATCTGGCGCTTTGCGAAACAGCCCGGCGTCTGGCCGGAGAACTCGGCGATGAAGCTTTTATTTCGGAAACGCTCTACACGCAGGGTTACATGCAACTCGTGCGCGAGTTGGGCTGGCTGGCCAGCCTGCCGGCTGACCCTGCCGGCTGCTCCGATACTCAGCGCGCGGACCTGCCCGCCAGCTTGAGGCGCCTGGCCGGAGCGGCCTCGCAAATCACCGCGGCAGCGCAAATGCAACAACGCATCCTGTTCGACCGGGCGGCGCCATTGCGCGGCCGCTGGCTGGACCCGCTGGTCAATGCCGAGCGCCTGGCGGCCTCCACCATCGCGGAATTTGCAGCCCTGGCGCCGTCGGCCCGGTCGCTGCTGGCGCATTTATGGCAGCCGGCCGGCGGCTGGGACCGCGGCAGCCTGACCGGCCAAACACAACGTCCGGCTGATGCCGCGGATGCGGAATATTACCGCGCGCGTTTCGGCGGCGGCGCCAGGCACATGGAGATTGTCCGTACCACTGCGGAATGGGAACTCCCCGCCCTGGCGGATGCCGGCGCCGGCCGATACGTTTTCCTGTTCCGGGCCACTGCCGGCACCCCGCTCCTGGTCCGCGGCGTAACCTTGCAGGTTGAAGACCACACCGGGCGCCGCCGCACAATCAGCAGCGATGATCATCAAGGCTATGCGGCACGCTTACATACCCAGGCGCCATTTTACACGTTGGAATTGCCGGGGCGCCAGTCCGATGCCGCCCGGCATTACCTGGTTGCGGACATGCTGGGCTACCGCCCGACGGAGGCATCGTCATGGGAAAACACCCGGGGAACCATTTACTTCAAACGCGAGCAGGACGGCCGCCATCATTCACAACCATAACAAATACCCGGAGCAAACCATGCGTGACATACATTCCTGGCGGTTAGCCGCATTGACAGCGGGGCTGACGATTTGCGGCATCCATGCCGTCTCCCTGCACGCCGATCAACCAGGCGCAGGCGCGCTTCCGGAATTGCGCCTGCCGGCCGCCCATGGCGCGCCGGTGATTGACGGCGTCCTGACGGATGCCTGCTGGTCAACCGCGGCGGTCATCAGCAATTTTTCCGGGCGCGTCCTATATCGCGACGAGCAGGGCGCCACCAAGGTCCGGGAACGGACCTTGAAGGCTAATCGCGTCCTGATTGCCGGCGACCAGCGCTGCATCTACCTGGCCTTCGATATCGCCCACCCCGCGCCCGATCAATTGAAACAGACGGCCATCAAACCGACCGACGCCCTGCATGCGGACGATTCCGTGGAAGTCTTCTTCGATCCGGGCACGGACGGCGCGGCCTACTTCCATTACCTGCTGACTTGCGCCAATATCACCGCCGCCCGGCTGCGCGCCCGGACGCAGGAAGACACGCCCATGGTCATTCCCTGGCGCACTGCCGCCTTGCGGACTGCTGGAGGCTGGCAGGCCGAGGCGGCCATTCCACTGGACTTCCTGGCCGGTTATGGCGATCTGGCCAAGGCGCGGATGAACGTCACCATCAACACCATTGTCCCCGTGATTGACCCCAACCACGTGCGCGTGGCGAATGAGCAGGAATACAGCAGTTGGGCGCCCGTGCTGGCATCTTTTCACGAGCCGGAACGGTTTGGCCGGCTGACCGGCCTGGGCGCCGAGGGTGTCCAATCAGCGCTTTTCCCGCGCCTGCTGGGGGCATCCGTTGGCGGCTACAGCGCCGCCGGGACGGGCTACGCCTACACCGTCAGCGCGGAGATTGCCAATTACAACCGCCAGACCGGCCAGGTCCTCCTGGCGGTCGAGGACTGTCCGGCCGCCGGCACAGCCAGCATGATCGAGCGGACCGTGGCGCTGACCGGCGCCGCCATGCAAACCGTGACGGCGGAAGTGCCGACTCCCGACATTAATGCGCGCTCTGTGCGCATCCTGCTCAAGGATGCCGCTACGGGTGAAATCTTGCAATCCTTGACTCCGCCCCCGCAAGCCATGCGCGCCCTGGAAATTTTTTCCGCCTACCTGGATCGTTCGTATTACACCGACGAACCGGCAGCCCGCGCCATTTGCGCATTGGGCTTGCCCCCGGCATCCCTGGCGAACCTGCGCATCCGGGCGCTGGATGCGGATGGCCAATTGCTAGGCGAAACCGCGGCTTTGACCGCCGTCACCGCCGTGCCCATAAAGCTGGCCGGATTGACACCGGGCAGCCATCCAGTCAACCTCGGCCTGGAACAGGCGGATGGCAAAGTGTTGACGTCCTGCCGGCTGGACTTGATCAAGCGCCCGCCCAAACCGGGGCTGGAATGGAAAATTGACCGCGTCAACCGCGTGTTGCTGCACAACGGGAAACCGTTCTTCCCGTTCGGCGTGGTCTATGCCGGCGGCTTGTTGAATAATCCGCCGGAAACCCAGGAAGCCGTCCTCCGCGATCTGGCGGCCGCCGGCATGAACACCGTCCAGCTCTGGGATTGGGCCGCCACCCCAGCCAAAACCGCCGCCATCCTGGATTTGGCCGGCCGGCATAATATTTATATTTTCGACCTGATGACAGGCTATCCCGCCCCCGGCGCCAAGCCAACCGGCAGTTGCTGGTTCAAGGAAGCGTTCGATCCGCGCCTGGTGACACCCGGCATTGCCGCGGACGATCCGCAAGTTCTGGCTTTTACGGACAGGTACAACCGCACCATGGAAGCGATGCTGGATGGCGTGCGCGCCGGCATGGATCATCCGGCCCTGGCGGGCTATTTCGGATTGGACGAGCCGCGGGTGGAGCCCCGGATCAACATGGTCGAGCGCGGCCGGGACCTGTACCGGCGGGTGAATGCGCTGGACGGCTATCATCCGAGTTTTGTCAATTTTTCCTCGCATGTGCCGGATGGAGATGAATGGACCGATTGGTTTGACATCCTGGGCACGGACCCGTATTTCATCGCCGCCGGCGGCGGCCAGCGCGGCACGCCGAATTTCGTGGCCGGGATCACCGCCATGACCGATCGCCGCGCCGCGCAGCGCCGCCAGGTCACTTTTATTGTGCCCATGCTGGAATTCTGGAGCCGGACCTTCAAACGCGCCATCCTGCCGCGGGAACAGGTTGTGCAGACTTACCTGGCGTTAATCCACGGCGCCCGGGGGCTGATCTATTACGCGGCGCCTTTCCGGCACGAGCTTTCCTACGCAACGCTCGCCGAACTCGGCCGGCAAATTCGGCAACTGGCGCCGGCGCTGCTGGCCCCGCGCCCAGCCGTTTCCATCAGCTATGACCCCGGCATCATGGACGCGGAAAACCACCGGTTCCCCGATGCGCAAGCCGCGCTGCTGGCCAACCCGGCCGGCGGTTACGTGCTGCTTTGCGCCAACAGCCGCGATTATCCGGTTGACGTGGCCTTTAAAATCCCCGCCTTGGCGGCCATGACACAGGTAACGCAGTGGTTTGCCGGCCGGCAAATAGACGTGCAGGCCGGCGCCTTCTCCGACCGGCTGGAACCCCGGGGCGTGCGCGCCTATGCCCTGACACCGGCGGCAGCCATCGAAGAGCAGCCATTGATGCTGACGGTTTGCGCCACCGGCCATCCGGAGGAGCGTGTTGCGGAACCCCCCATGTTGATGCATGAAGGCCGGCCCGGGCGCAAAAACATCTTCCCCAATCCCGGTTTCGAGGAGCAATCCCTGCCGGATTGGCCGGATTACATCACGGTTTGGTCCATGGGCGGATTATTAAACCGCATCGGCAGTCCCGCGGCCCAAATCATGGCCGTTACCAACCAGCCATTCGAAGGCCGGTACTGCCTGCAAATGACGCCCGGCACGCAAATCCGGTTCAAATTGGCCCCGCAGGTTTACCAGCCGACGGATTACACCTTGTCTTTCCATGTGCGCGGCGATGGCCGGCCCGCCAGGCTGGCGTGCGGCGGCGGGGGCGCCGGCGTATTCCCCAATATCAATATTGTGCCCACCCGGGAATGGCAGCGCTGCAATTTGACCGGGATAATTCCGCCCGGGCTCAACCCGCTGAACCAATTCATTTTATCGGTCAGCGGCACGGGCACGGTGTGGCTGGATGCCATCCAGTTCGAAAAGGGGTCCGCCCCCACGGAGTTTGAGCCATGAAAGAAAATTTCAAAACTCACGTTTTGAAAGAAATCTGCCTGATAATATTGGTGATTTTGCCTGCCGCGGCGGGCCGGGCCGGCATTGCCTACAATGCCGACACCCGGACCATCCATATCGTGGGCTACCCCGAGTGGTTCCCGTGTACCCCCGCGCATTTGCTGGCGGCGGACTGCCAGATGGGGTGGAACCTGATGGGCTATGATCCGGCCGCGGATATTTACACCGTCACAGCTAACCTGGCCATCGGCGATAACGAACGCACCGTGACTTATTTCCAACTGGGCGGGTCGAATTGCCCGCGGGAGACCCTTGTAGTTTCCGGCAATGTGACGGTAGCCCAGGGCGAAATCCCGGCACCGGATTACCGGAACAGCCGCTATGTCACGCGCCTGCAAATCGGACTGCCGGATCAGCCGAATATTCAACCGGCGCTGAAATTGTTCAGCGCCAAGGCCGCGCCGCATACCATTACCGTGCGCGGCCAGTTGCACGTCTGGCATGGCGCGATCACGGCGGCGATCCCGGACTCCGAGCACATGATCGGCAATCCGCACCTGGACCTGAACGCCGACAGCCTGATCCTGAACCAGGCGACAGTGTCCTGGGTGCGCGGTATCATGACCTTTTACGCGCGCCAGACGGCATACAAGGAATACCGCCTGGAGAACACGGTCTTTGAACACGGCGGCACAGCCTTGATGGATGCCGGCCGGATGGCCGCGGTGCGCGGGTGCGTATTCCGCCACCTGGATACAGCCATCCTGGATTGGGGTTCGCTGGACACGGTATTGGAGAACTGCCGGTTCGAAAACAACCGGCGCAACTGGCATTTGCGCTTTACCAACCGCGGGCTGGTCTGCATTGATTGCGAATTGACGCCACCCATCGTGGGCGATACCATTGTCAATGCCGTTGATAAAACGACAGGCATCCCCCGGCGCCCGCGGGTGACCGTGCGCCGGCATGTGGTGGCGGAAGTCCGGGACAGCCGGGCCCAGCCCTTAGCCGGCATCCTGGTCGAAGCGGCCGCTGAACAGAACGGGGGCCCGGCAATAGATTTCGGGCAGCAGCGGACAGGGAAGGACGGCCGGACCCCGGGCGCGGGAGCGCCCGGCGCCATCTTGCTGACCGAATATGCGCTTTATGCCAATGATGCCAAACAGCCGGAACAGCAAAACTTTTCTTATACGATTCGCGCCACGGCGGCGGATGGTCGCGCGGCGGTCAGGCAGAACTTTGCGCCAACCGCAAGCTGGGAGATTGTGACGCTGATCGTTGAAAAAGAATAACATTAACAAAACACAACACACCAAGGAGATGCAAGGATGAAACAACCATGTTTCCTGGCCGTTTTTCTGCTTGCAGTTGGCAGTCTACATGCGGCGACCTGGTATGTCGCCACCAACGGCAACGACACCGCCAACAATGGCACCGGAGGCTGGACGCAGGCGTATGCCACCATCAGCAACGCCCTCGCCAAGTCGGGCAACGGCGATACCATCCTGGCGTCGAACGGCGTGTATCTTTTGTCCGCGGAACTGTCCATCGGCGATTGCGTTGTGCGCTCCCTCACCGGCAATCCGGCCGACACGATCATTGACGGCGATCATAAAGTGCGCTGCGCGTTCCTGGCCAGCACCAACGCCCTGCTGGCGGGCTTCACCGTGCGCAACGGTTTCGGCAACGATAACGGCGGCGGTGTCAGAGTGCATGCCGGCGCCACGCTGAGCAATTGCTGGGTGTTGAACAATATGACCACCAACGATAATGCCAGCAATCCCGGCCTGGGCGGCGGCGGCGTCTGGCTCGGCAATGGCGGGCGGGTTTTCAACTGCGTGATTGCGGGCAATGTAAGCTCAAATTTCGGCGGCGGCCTGCTGGTCGGCGGAGCAACTTACTGGGGGTTGGTCCGCGATTGCCTGATCAGCAACAACTGGGCATACCGCAGCGGCGGCGGGGGGTGCAATTACGGCGGCACTTTCACTATGGAGGATTGCGAGATTACCGGCAATGCCGCCATCAGCCACGGCGGCGGGGTAGGATTATTTTATAAAGGAGTTGTGGATCGTTGCCGGGTGCATGACAATACCTGCGGCTCCAGAGGCGCAGGCATATACGTACAGAGAGCTCCGAACGGCTGGGTGCGCGACTGCCTTGTTACGGATAACAGCACGACCAACTCCGGCTATGGCGGCGGCATCGTCGTATTTGACGGAGGTAATTTGGCTAATTGCACGGTGGCGGGCAATACCAGCGACAATTACGCCGGCGGCTTCTGGTTTTATACCGATACGGCAACCTACACCGGCAATTTTTACAATAACATAATTTACGGCAATAATGCGGCAGTCTCGAGTTCATCCAACTGGCTTAACGGCGGAACATGCCGCACCAACGGAGTTTATTACAATTGCTGCACCGCGCCGCTCGGGTCAACCACCTGGAACACGGCGTCAACCAATAATACCGATGCGCCGCCGCAGTTTGCGGATGGCGGCGCTGGCGATTATCATGTGCCGGCGGAGTCGCCCTGCGTCAATACCGGCACCAACCTGGATTGGATGGCCGTGGCAACCGACCTGGACGGCCGGCGCCGGGTAGATATTTTCAGCGGCATGGCGGATATGGGGTGTTACGAACATGTTTTGCGCGGGACGGTATTCAGCTTGCAGTAAGCTCCGGCGCGAAATATTTTGACCAGGGCCGCGGCCGGGAAGCCGGCGCGGCCGGTCCCGGGCTAATTTTGCACACAACTTGATCAATTCCGTCCATTGCCTCCCGCCCTGGTTCATGCTAGTTTCCCGCGCGTTATGAATGGATTGGCAGAGCAAATAACTGATTCACGGAGCAAATTATGCACAAACCGAAATGGGCGCTGTTTTTCGACTTCCACACCATGCCCGCCAACCCGGATGTGGGTAAAAAATTCGACATGGAGGCCATTACCGACTGGTTCCAGGAGTGCGGCGCGGATTTCGTGGTGTTCCCCGCGCGCTGCAACCTGGGCACGGCCTATTACCCCACCAGGCTGGGGATTCCGCACCCGGCCATGCAACGCGACCTGTTCGGCGACCTGGTCAAGGCCTGCCATGCCCGGGGCATTGCCATCTCGGCCTACATCAACGTGGGCTTAAGCCATGAGGAAGCCTACCGCCGGCGCGATTGGACCGTGCTGCGGGCCGACGGCCGGATGTATGACGAAAATTTCAACAATTCGTTCTGCCGGCAGATGTGCTACAACAC
>JAXGSX010000041.1:0-17086 GCA_040775225.1 Kiritimatiellia bacterium
CTGGCTGAAAAACTTTCCCCGTGGATTTACATCCTGCGCTCCTACCGTTTGGACAATATGTTGCTGGAACGCGACAAGCTGATTACGCCTCCGCCTAAGCCGGAAGAAAAGGAGGAACAGCCCACCGCCGCAGAGGCCGGGACGGAACCGGCGCCGGTTACCAAGCCGGCGGATAAGCCTTCTGCCAAGCCCGCAGTCAAGCCGGCGGATAAACCGGCCACCAAGCCGGCCGCCAAACCGAAGGTGAAGCCGGCGGCTAAACCGGCCGCAAAGCCGGCCGCCAAGCCGGCGGTCAAACCGGCCGCAAAACCCGCGGCAAAAGCGGCAACTAAACCGGAGGCAAAAGCGGCAACTCAGCCTGCGGTGAAGCCGGCCGAACCGGCGGCGCCCGCGGCGGAGCAGCCCGCGGAACCGTAAGTTCCGGCTGGATTTTTTTGACGCATCCGGAAACCGGACACCTGTCTGCCTGCCGGGCGCCGGGAAGTTACATATCTGAAAACCGGAGAGAACTCAAATGGATCACGACGCAATTACCAAGATCACTGATCGCATCCGCGGACAGTCCGAATTGCTGGACCGGCTGCGCCAGGAAGTGATGAAAGTCATTGTCGGCCAGGAACGGCTGGTGGACCGGATGCTGATGGCCCTGATCACGGACGGACACATTCTCCTGGAAGGCGTGCCCGGGCTGGCGAAGACCACGGTGGTGAAAACCATGGCGCAGACTTTGGGCTTGCGGTTCCACCGCATCAGTTTCACGCCGGACCTCCTGCCCGCGGATTTGATCGGCACGCTGATTTACGATCCGCGCAACGGCGGTTTCACCGTGAAGCAGGGTCCGATTTTCACCAACCTGCTGCTGGCCGACGAAATCAACCGCGCGCCGGCCAAAGTGCAGTCGGCCCTGCTGGAAGCCATGCAGGAACGCCAGGTGACCATCGGCGACAAAACCTATCCGCTGCCGCAGCCGTTCCTGGTGATGGCCACACAGAACCCGATCGAACAGGAGGGCACTTATCCCCTGCCGGAAGCCCAGATTGACCGGTTCATGCTGAAGTGCCGGGTGGATTATCCCTCGCGCGACGATGAACGGCGCATCATGCAGCGCTTTACACGCCGGGGCGCCATTGCCGTGCAGACGGTGCTGCAGCCGCAGCAGCTCGAAGAGATGCGCGAGTTGCTGGACCAGGTGTATTGCGACGACAAGGTGGGGGACTACATCCTCGACCTGGTCGGCGCTACGCGCCGGCCGTCGGCGCATAACATCCCGCTGGACCACCAGATCGAATATGGCGCCTCGCCGCGCGCCACGCTTTGCCTGAACCTGGCCGCCCGCGCCAATGCGATGCTGCACGGGCGGGGCTACGCCACGCCGCAGGATGTCAAGGAAGTGGCGCACGATATCCTGCGCCACCGGGTGATTCTGACCTACGAGGCGGAAGCTGAAGAAGTGGACAGCGATGCGCTGATTGCGCGGCTGCTGAGCGATATTCCCGTGCCTTGATTTTTGACAGCGCGCCTCGCCGGCTTTTGCCGGCCGCCGATTCGCCGGAAACTTCCCGGCGGGATCAAACTGACGGCCGCGCTCGGCCCGGCCACAATGGAACTCGGTATGGCTCTTGACACCAGAGAATTGATGCGGCAGGTCGGGCGCATCCGCATTTATACCAAGCGCCTGGTGGACGAGTTTGTCTCGGGGGAATACCACTCGGTCTTCAAGGGCCGCGGCATGGAATTTGACGAGGTGCGCGAGTATGTGCCCGGGGATGATATCCGCGCGATTGACTGGAATGTCACCGCGCGTATGGGCCACCCCTTCGTCAAGCGTTTCTGCGAAGAACGGGAATTGACCGTCATCTTCCTGGCCGACATTTCCGGGTCCATGTGCTGCGGTTCGCGCCGGCGCTCGAAGGCCGAAGTGGCGGCGGAATTGACCGGACTGCTGGCGCTCTCGGCCATCAAGAATCAGGACAAAATCGGGTTGGCGCTTTTCAGCGACCGGATCGAACGGTATGTCCCGCCGCGCAAGGGGCGCACCGCCGCCATGCGGCTGGTGCGCGAAGTGCTGGCGGCCGAGGAAACCCGGCGGCCGACCGACATCGCCATGGCGCTGGAATTTCTCAACCGCGTTCAGAAGCGGCGCGCCGTGGTCTTCCTGATTTCCGATTTCAACGCGCCGGATTACGATAAGGCCCTGCGCGTTGCCGCCCGCCGGCATGATTTGATCGGGTGCCCGGTGCGCGATCCGCTGGAAATTGCCCTGCCGAATGCCGGCCTCGTGGAAGCGGTCAACCCTGAAACCGGCGAACTTTTCGTGCTGGACACGTCATCATCCGTCTGGCGCGCGCAATTCAGCGCCAATGCCGCCGCGGCAACCGCGGATTTGGAACGCCGGCTGCGCCGCCTGGATATAGACCTTTTGCCACTGTCCACGGATCGCCCGTTTTTGGAAGATTTGCGCCGCTTGTTCCGCTTGCGCCAGCTCCGCGCCGGCCGGGGATAGCCCGGCCGGCCCGTGCGGGTAGGGCATCAGCGGTAGGGCGACGCCTCCGGCGGAGCCGTCTGCGTCCGATCCGTATCCGCGCCGCCGTGAACGTTTAACCAGTAAATCATGCATGTCAAAAAGAATATTTTAATGCTCGGCGCGGCCGTGGCGGCGCTGGCGCTTGGCCGTGCGGCCGCGGCCGAGGCGCCCGGCGCGCTGGCGGTGACCAACAAGCACGGCGCGGTGGAACTGGTCATGGTGGCCGAGCCGGCCCGGGTCAGGCTTGACCGCGACTTGCTGCTGACGTTTCGCGTGCGGGCGCCGGAACAAATTTCCGTGCGTCTGCCGGATATTGCGCCCCGGCTCACCGGGTTTGTGCTGGCCGGGCAGTTTTCACGTCCGCCTGCGCTTGACGGCGGCCTGCGGATACAGGAGCATTGTTACCGGTTGACGCCGCTGGTCAATGATGAATACCGGCTCGGGCCGCTGGCCGTGGCCTGCGCGCCCGCCGGAGGCGGTCCCGCCGCGGGCGAGTGGATGATCACCCGGCCCTTGACTTTGCTCCCGCCGGTCATTGCCGCGCCCAAGGTGGCAGATATCCGCGGGCCGCGCCGGATCATGCCGTCGTGGCGGATGATGCTCCGGCGGGCGGGCGGATTGATCCTGCTGGCGGCCGGCGCCTGGCTGGCCTGGCGGCTGATACGGCGCCTGCGCCGGTTCTGGCGTCTGCGCCAGATGTCGCCGCGCCAGCGCGCCCTGTACGAACTGGAGCAACTGCTGTCATCCAGGCTCCGGACGGCGGGCCGGCAGAAGGAATTTTTCGCCGCCCTGTCCCTGATTGTCCGGCGTTACATTGAGCGCGCTCACGCGATCCGGGCGCCGGAACAGACCACGGAGGAATTTTTAACGGCGGTTGCGGCTGATGCCCGGTTCGACCCGGCAGTGCTGAGCAAACTGGCGGAGTTTTTAAGGAATGCCGACCTGGTGAAATTCGCCGCCTGGCAGCCGGACGATCCCGTGGCCGAACGCGCGGTGCGGACGGCGCGGGAATACATTGAAACGGATGGCGCGGCGTTGCCGGCCGCGCCCGACGGAAACAAGAAGGTATGCTGAAATTCCTGCATCCCGCGTGGTTTTTATTGCTGCTGCCCTGGGCCGCGGCCGCCTGGGTCGTGTATTCCCGCCGCCTGCGCGCCGGGCTGCTCTTCGCTCCGCCGGGCGTCTTGCCGTCCACCGCGCGCTCCTGGCGGCTCAGGCTGCGCGCTTTGCTGCCGGGGATTTACCTGGGCGGAATGCTGCTGTTGATCACAGCGCTGGCGCGGCCGCAAATGGTATTTGCGCGCGTTACGCGCACCAGCGATGCCGTGGCCATCCAGTTGGTCATGGATATCTCCGGCTCGATGGAGGCGTTGGATTTTTCTTCCGGCAACCAGCTGCGCAGCCGCCTGGAAGTCGTCAAGTCCACCATGGCGGATTTTGCCGCCCGGCGCCCGTCCGATCTGATCGGATTGGTTACCTTTGGCGGTTTTGCCGTCGGGCGCGTTCCGCTGACCCTTGACCACCGGGCCCTGGAGCATGTCTTGCAGGGGGTGCAGGTCCCCCGTCCTCAGTTCAACCGGGAGGGCCGGATCATCAACCAGGAGGAAATGCTGACCGCCATCGGCGATGCCCTGGCCGTGGCCAGCGCGCGGCTGGAACAGGCGCAGGTCAAGAGCCGGGTGGTGGTGCTGCTCAGCGACGGCGAGTCCAATACCGGCGCCGTCCAGCCGGAAACCGCCATGCAGGCGGCCAAGGCGCTGGGGATTAAAATTTACACCATCGGCGTCGGCTCCACCGGCCTGGCGCCATTCCGCGCGCGGGATATCTTCGGCCGCGAAGTGATCCGGCAGGCGCAGGTCAGCATGGATGAGGCTTTGCTGCGGCGGCTGGCGGAAAACACCGGCGGCGTGTATTACAACGTGCGCAATCCGCGCGCCCTGGAGGAGGCGTTCGCCGCCATTGACCGGCTGGAGCGCACGCCGGTGCAAAGCGAAATTTACAGCCGGCATGACGAATTATACCATTGGTGCCTGTGGCCGGGGCTGATCATGCTGGGGCTGGCCTTGCTGGGGAATGTGATCCTGGGTCGGCATTTGATTTGAAGAGTTGCTTTCAAAAGTCAGATTTTTGAAAGCAGTATTCCGTAGCCAGAAGTCAGTAGTCATAATCGCAAAAGACACAAGACATTTATAACAAACATCATGTATTTATTCTGGATGCTGACTCCTGAATTCTGAATTCTGTTAAAACATTAGTTTTGAAATTGGCTCTAAGGACTAACCATGCATTTTGGCGAACCATGGGTGTTGTTTCTGCTGTGGGGTGCGCCGCTGTTTGCTGCCTTGCTCTGGGCGCTGCACCGGCGCGGCGCCCGGCGGCTGGCCGGGTTGGTGGACGGATCATTGCGCGCTAAAATCCTGCCGGAGCCTGCTCCCTGGCGTGGCCGCGCGCAGTTTGCCGCCGTTGCGCTGGGATTGCTGCTCGCCCTGCTGGCCGCCGCCGCACCGCGCTGGGGATACCGCGAAGAGCGCGTGCTGCAGCGCGGCCGCGACCTGGTGATCGCCCTGGACGTTTCCCGTTCCATGCTGGCGCGCGATGTCCAGCCCAGCCGGTTGGAACGCGCGCGCGCCGATGTGATGGATTTGCTGCGCGCGCTGCAGGGCGACCGCGTGGCCCTGTTGGCCTTCCGCGGGCGCGCGGTTTTGCTCTGTCCGCTCACCACTGATTACAGTTTCATGGAGGCGGCGCTGGCGGAGATTGCGGTTGATTCCGCGCCGCCCGGCGAGACCGACCTGGCCGACGCCATCCGCAAGGCCGGCGAGGCTTTCGGCGAGGAAACCGGTTCGCACCGGGCGATTATTCTGATTTCCGACGGCGAGGACCTTGCCGGCCGCGCGGCCGAAGCCGCGGCGGAAGCGGCGCGGGCGGGGATCGTCATCTTCACGGTTGGCTTGGGCGATACGGCGGGCGCGCCCATTCCCGACGGCCGCGCGCCGGGCGGCCAGGTTATGCACCAGGGCGAACAGGTGGCTACCCGCCTCGACCACGCGACTTTGAAAAACATTGCGGAAACCACCGGCGGGGCTTATGTGCCGGTGGGGCTGTCCAACGTCCGTCTGGATACGCTGTATCGCGATCACCTGCGGGCAATTTCCGCCCGCGACCTGGAGGAGACCTCCCGGCGCGGTATGGTGGAACGATTCCAATGGTTCCTGGCGCCAGCCCTGATGGCTTTCCTGCTGGCGGCCGGGTTAAGCCGCGGACGCCCGGCCGCGGCCAGGACGCCGCGCCGGGGCACCGCCGCCCGCCGCGGCGCTGCTGCGGCGGCGCTCATGGCGCTGCTGGCGGGATCGGCGTTCGGCGCTGATGCGGACACCAACCGCCCGGCGCCGCCCGCCTCCGCATCTGTTCCGGCCGCGGCTGCCGATCGCCGCGCGGAAGCCGCGCGCGCCTGGCGTTTATATCAATCCGGCAATTACCAGGCCGCGGCCGAGGCCTGGCGGCAGGCCGCCGGCGATGCGCCCGGGACGTCCGCGCGCTCCGATACGACGGAACGGCAATTGCGCAATACCTTGTTGTATAATGCCGCCTGCGCCTTGTACCGTGCCGGCGCTTACCGGGAGGCGGCGGAGTTGTTTGCCGAGGCCGCCCGCCAGTCCGGACCGGCGGATGGAGATGTGTTGTACAACCAGGGTCGCGCCTGGTGGCAGGCTGCCGCCGGCGATGCATCCGCTGGCGCGGCCACCAACGCGCCGGATATCCAGCCGGACGACCGAATTGACATGCTGGAAAAAGCCGCGTTGGCCTTCCAGCGGGCTGCCCGCGCCAACGGCGATGGCGGCGATGCGCGCTCCGGCCTGGATGCCGCGGCCGAGGTGCTGCCCCGGGAGCGCGAGCAGGCGCGTTTGCAAAAAGTGCTTAAGCAATACGGCGATAAGCCCCCGGCGGAACTGACGGATGAAATCCTGCGCCGCCAGCGCGCCATTGCCGCGGAAAGCGCCGCGGCCTTGACCGCCGCGCCGCCGGACCGCGTTGAAAACATGGAAGCGCTGGCCGACCGGCAGCGCGACGCCGCCGACCTGCTGGGCCCGTTGCGGATGGCGCTGGAATCCGGCAGCGCCACCAATGCGCCGCCGCAACTGGATATGTATTTCCAGGCCTTGCGCGAGGCCATGCTGCAAACCCGGACGCGGTTGCGCGATCTGGACCCGCGCTCCCCGGAAGCGGCGGACACGGCCGCCGGCGGCGTCTATAATTTATGGAAAGAACTGGCGCCGTTTCCCGCGGTCTTGCAGGAAGGATTGCTGCGCCAGACCAACGCCCTGGCGCACAGTCTGGCCGCCGCTGAATCCCAGCCATCGGCCGCTTCCATCCGCGACGATCAGGCTGAGACCCAGGTCCTGACGGAATTGTTTCTGGATCGGTTTACGAATGCCGTGCCGGAAACCGGCGCGCCGCCGCCGTCCGCTCCGGATGGCCAGCCTCCTGATCCGGAGCAGGGGATAACTCCGGAGAAGCGCGCCAACATTATCAAGCTTGCCCGGGAAGCCCTTGACCGCCAGCAGGAGGCGCAAGCCGCACTGAATAAGCCGGATTGGCCGGCAGTGCGCGCCGCCCAACAAAATAGCCGCGATCTGCTCCAGGCCATCCAAAAACTGCTGCCGCCGCCCCCGCCGCCCCCGCAGCAGGACCAGCCGCAGGACCAGGACCAGCAGAAACAAGACCAGCAGAAACAGGACCAGAAACAGGACCAGCAGAAACAGGACCAGCAGCAGGACCAGCAGCAGGACCAGGAAAAACAGGATCAAAAGCAGGACCAGCCGCAATCAGACCGCCAGGAAGAAGAGCAGAAGCCGGAAGAAGAGCAGAAGCAGGAGGAAAAACAGGAGCAACCGGAACAGGAACAGCCGGAACAGCCGCAGCCGGCCGAGACGAACGAGCAGGCGGCCGCTGAGTCGGCTGAAGAAGACGACCAGAAAGAGATGACTCCGGAACAGGCGCTCCGGCTGCTGCAAAGGGCGGCTGAGCGTGAAAAAGAATACCGTCAGCGGCATCAGCGCCAGTACGCGCCGCTGTCGCCGACGGATCGCGATTGGTGAAATGCCGCATGCATATCATCCGGAAATTGGCGGTGGGCATTGCGGCGGCGCTGCTGGGCGCCGCCGCGGCTCGTGCGGAAGTCGCCCTGGAAGCGACGGCCAACCGCCAGCGGATTTACATCGGGGAATCTTTCATCCTCCAGGTGAAAATTTCCGGCGCCGACCAGCCGGTGGAACCGGACGTCTCCGGCATTGCCGATGCCGAAGTGCGGCTTTTGGACAGCCGCGAGTACAGCAATTTCTCCGTGACTATTATCAACGGCCGCATGGTGCGCGAGGGATTTTCCGGCCGGGTGGTCAGTTACGAAGTCACCCCGCGCCGCGCGGGCGCCTTCCGCGCCGGCCCGGTGGCCCTGAACGCCGGCGGCCGCCGCCTGGAAGATCCGGGACCGGAGATCATGGTGACGGATATCACTCCGCAGGCCGAGGCGCAACTCGCACTCGAGGCTTCACGCGAGTCGGTGCTGGTGGACGAGCAGTTTGAAGTGCGGCTGCGTCTGCGCATCCGAGCGCTTCCCGGCCGCTTCGCCGCAGTTGATCCGCTGTTCCCCAATAATCCGCCGCGGCTCCAGGCGCCATTTCTGGAAAGCAAACCCATTCCGGGCCTGCGCGGACCGGACATGCAGGATTTAATGCGGCGGCATCTGGCCCGGCATGACAATCAACCGGGCCTTTTGATCAATGAATATACCCTGGCGGACGATCCGTTCAGTTTCCGCGGGTTGTTTGAGGCTTTCGGCCAGCCGCGCCGTGCCCGATTTGTTTTGCCCAGGCGCATGGTGGAGGTGGACGGTCAGCCGTATTTCGAATACCAGCTTGAATTGCAGTATACCCCCGAGGAAGAAGGCGATTATGTTTTCGGTCCGGCGACTTTCAAAGGCAGTATTCCCGTGTCCGTGGATGACGCGGGAAATGCCCAGGGCCGCGATATTTTTGCCGTGGGCCGCGCGGTTACGGTGCGGGTGGTGCCGCCCCCGGAAGCCGGCCGGCCGGTTTCTTTCACCGGCGCCTTGGGGACCAACCTGCAGGTGTCTGCCGCCCTGGATTGCCTGAGTTGCAATGCCGGCGATCCGGTGCGCTTATCCTTGACCGTTGCCGGGCAAATCCGGCTGGACCGCATGCTGCCGCCGAAGTTATCGCAGCAGACCAACCTGCTGGAAAATTTTGCGGTTTACGACCAGACGGTTCAAACTTTCGAGGACTCGCCCGAACAGCGGCGTTTTGTTTACACCATCCGCCCGCGCCGCGCCGGCATGCTGGAAGTGCCGCCCCTGGAATTGGCGTATTTTGACACCGCGGCCCGCGCGTATGCGGTGCGCCGGACCGCACCGGTGCCGCTGGAAGTGCGGCCGGGCGCGGAGATAACCGCCGATCAGATTATCGGCGCCACGGCGGCGGTCAACGGCGCCGCGCCGGATGCGCCGGACGCGGATTTGCCGCCGGCGCCGCCCTGGCTGGAGGCGGACGGCGCCGCGTCGGTAAATTTGTTCGGCCGGCCGCTGCTCTGGATCATCGTGCTGGCCGGGCCGGTTGGTTACATGCTGGTTTTGACCGCGCAACAATACGCCGCCTGGCGCCGGCAGCGGCAGCCGGTGCGCCTCCGTCGCCGGGTCCTGTCGTCAGCCCGCCGGCGTCTGCGGAGCCTGGATCGCCGCGGCGCCGCGGCAGGGGAGGCCGGGGCGGTCTGCGACTTGATACGCGCTGTGCTGGCCGCGCGCTTTGAAGTCAAGACAGCCGCTTTAACGCCGAAAGAATTGGAGGAAATGCTGGCGCGGATCAAGTTGCCTGCGGCCGACGCCCGGATGCTGGCATCCGTCTACCAGCGCCATTTCGAAGCCGCTTACGGCGGCGCGCCGGCCGCGCGCAGCGGGATTGCGCCGGCTGAATTGCGCCGGGACTGCCGCGAGTTGGAAGGTATTATCCGGCGACTGCGCGGTTAATGCCGCGGCCCCACCCGTTTTGCTGAAAGTGTCGAAATTATGAATGTCAGACTCAAATTACTCATCCTGTCGGCGGGAGTCTTGATTGGCGGCGCGGCGCGCGCGGCTTTGCCGGAGCTGGAGTTCATCTGGCAGCAGGCGAATGCCCAGGCCGCCACGGCCGCCGCTTCGAATGACTGGCGTCGCGCCGCCTTGACCTATCAGCAACTGGCGGATGCCGGCGTGCGGAATGGCCCCTTGTTTTACAATATGGGCACGGCCTGGCTGCAGGCCGGCGAATACGCCGCTGCCGCGGCCGCCCTCCAGCGCGCCGAAAGTTACCTGGGCGGCCATCCGGACCTGGCGCGCAATTTGAATATCGCCCTGGCGCGCCGGGATGGCCAGGAAAACGCCGAATGGCCCTGGTATCGGTTTGTCTGCGCCTGGCATTTCAAACTTTCCGTGTTCCGGCGTCTGCAAATTGCCGCCGGGGCATTCCTGGGAATCTGGCTGGCGCTGGCCATGATGCGGCTGGGATGGTTGCGGGCCGGGCGCGCAGTGTTGCTGCCGCTGCTGCTGGTCTGGGTGGTTTTTACCAGCAGTTGCCTGGCGACGCTCCATCAGGAACATCAGGCAGCGCATCAACCGCAATTGCCGGCCGCTGGCCGCTGATTGGCGTTCGAGGAAATAGTGGTCTTCGTCGAAGGTGAACCGCTTCTGCCGAGCCTCGAACAGAAATCCTTTGCCCAGTTCGAGCAGGAACTTTTCCAGGTGACTGATGAGCGCGGATTCAAGGTCCGTCTCGCTATAGCCGGCCTTCTCGTCGAGCCCGAGAAACTCCAGGACCAGCGGTTCCTTGAGGACATCTTCCGGCTTCGCGACGATCTGTCCCTTTTCCGCCAGCCGTTTCACACCCGCCTTGTCGCGGCTGAGCGCGAGCCGCTCATAGAGGCAGGATGCTTTCTGGCGTTTCAGTAGCATCCCATAAAAAACCGCATTATTCTCACACCCGCCTTCGTCAAGACTACGGCGGGCAAGCACAGGCACGGAAAAGAGCATAGATGTAATGGAATTGAATGGGATGCCGCGCTGTTGGAACACCGTGCCTGGCGATTACGGCGGCGATGGCTTGGCTGGCCCGGCGGTCCGCAAGACCGACGGCAGCGAGTGGCGCGTTATGCTCGGCCAGTGGCGAGGGTATGGTGCTTAACGGCGTCGTGGCGGGATTGGCGCTCACCGCCCGTCGCCGGGTGGCGCCACCAGGCGCGGCAGCGATCGCGGGTCGGGTGCGCGCGGATCGCGCGCGCGGCGGTCGGGGGTATTGGCATAATCCACGGCGGGGGTGACGGAGTCAACTTCCACCCCCACCACTGTGCCATAGCGTTCCCAGAGCAGGCTGCCGGGGATGATGAATTCGCTCAACCCCACAATGTCGGCATCCACGCCGCCCCAGTCGTAGGTATAGCCCAGTTGCGTCCAGGGCAGCGAATTCCAGACGCCGTTGGTCATGCCGTAATTGGCGTCAATCAGATTCTGGTTGAACCAGCCGACGTAGTTGGTGTCGGTCTGCATGGTTAAGAAGAGCGTGTTGGTGTGGAATTCCAACTGGGCGGAATAATCTACGATTTCCGGGTCCTTGCTGGGCCGCAGCAGGTATTGCGGGTCAACCCAGAATTCCACAATGGTGTCGTTGGCGCTGACGGCCGGCAGGCCGATCAGTTGGCGCAGGCGCAGGTTAAGGTTAGTGCCGGTATAGTTGCGGCAGAAATTTTTCAATTCCGGCGCCACGGTGATCCAGGCAAACGCATATTTCAACTCGGTTATCTGGCCGGGACGGTAATAATTGGTGGCGGTGGCATAACGCATGAAGGAGACCATCTTGATTTCAAGTCCGCCCAGATCGTTGGTGCGCCAGATTTGCCAGGGATGGTCCGCCGGGGTGGTGATGGCGGTCAAGTCCGTGCAGATTTTGGCCGCCGTGGGTTGGGACGCATTGACCATGGCGTTGGAATACATGCCGGCGAGGATGTTGGTGTCGGTGACTTCCCGCGGCCGGCGCATCAAAAATTGCCACTGGCCGGCGGCCGGATTGTAAATCGCCGGGTCGGCCAGGCCGTCGCCGTCATAATCCGCGGTCGTGGAGAAACTGCCGGCGGGGAAGTCCATCCCGGCCATGGCGTAACTGCTGCCGGACAGCATGACCGTCAGCCGCCCGTCGGCCTGGCGGAAAACCGCCGGATCGGTTTTGCCGTCGCCGTCGTAATCAGCGGGCGCCGGGCGGGCGCCGAAGCCGCCCAGCGTGGCGCGGATTTCGGCGTAATGGCTGCCGGACATCAAGACGGCCCAGAGGCCGGTGCTTTCGACATAGCAGGCCGGGTCGGCCAGGCCGTCGCCGTCGAAATCGCCGGCCAAAGGCAGGGCGGCCGGCACGCCCCAATCCAGGTTGACCCGGTAGTAGTCGTAATCCGCGGCGCGGGCGCGCGCATTCACGCAAACCAGAAGGGCAAGCAACAGAGGGACGGCGGTATTTTTGCGCATGATTTGATTTCCGGGAATAATCTGATAAACTCCACAAGAGTTGCTTGAAAAAATTCTACCACCAGTCAACCGCGGCGCAATGAAAATATTTACGCCGGTAATATCAATTTTGTTCTGGGCGGCGGCGGCCGGCATGGCGCCCGCTGCGCCGGCGGTCCTGGATTTTTTTTACGACGGGGATTGCCCGGATTGCCAGACGGTGCGGCAGGTCACACTGGCGGATGCGCGCCTGGCGTTTCCGGAGGTTGCGGGGCGCGCATGACGATTTGCGCCCGCTGATCCGCAAATTGCGCGCGGCGGCCGGGCAAAACGGGTGGCGCTTGAAGTTCATCGAACCCCGCCGGGATTTTGTGGAAATTGCCGCGGCCAACAAGGCGGAAGGAGTGCGGGCGCTATGTCGGCATTACGGTATAACGCCCCGGCATATCGCCGCGATCGGCGACGGTGTAAACGACATGGAAATGCTGGCCATGGCGGCCCTGCCGGCTTGCCCGTCCGATGCGCCCCCGGCGCTCAAGCGGATCGTCCGCCGGCAGGGCGGCCTGATCGGACCGGCGGCGGAGTATGTCGGCGTCCGGCAGATCCTGAGGATTTTGGCGGACAGGCCTGGCGGAGCCTGATGCGGAGCCGCGGCGTTCATTTGGCGACTGCATCAGTTCTTTAGATCAAGGCCGGCGGCAATCATTCCAGCACCACCATGGCATGGGATTCCACCTCCGGCGCCGTGCATATAATCCGGCCGTCGGGTTGTTTTTTCATGACCAGTTCGCGCATTTCCGGCGCCTGGTAAGCGCGCTTGATCCTGTCGCCGGGATCCGGCCGGTAGGCCACCCGGACATCGCGCGCCGGTAGGAATGATTGCGGCTCAAACACGTTGGGGCTGATATATTCCGACAGTTCGCAGCGCAGCGGCGCGGATTGGAAATTGACCAGGTGGATGATAATCCGCCCCGAATCATCCTGAAAGGCGGTGGCTTCGATGGAGGCCGGCCCGTCAACCACTATCCGCTCCCTGCCGGCAAAACTCCAACGCAGGGCGTTGGTCAGAATGGTTTTGGCGTAGGCAAACCCGGTCGCGCGGTACAAATCGCCGAATTTCGCGGCCAGATACACGGAACGTCCCCGCCCGAATGCATGCAACACCGCCAGGTCCGACACAGCCGCGTAGTCCTGTCCGTGTTCGCCCATGTTGCAATTGCAGGATGCGAATTCCGGCACATGCTGTTCCAGGCGGCCGGCGCCCGCCGGCCGCTGTAGGAATTCGCCCGCGCATTCGGCGCCGGCGCGCGCGCGCACCAGCAGCGCCGGCGTCAGCAGCGCGCATGTTTCACTGATGCCGGCGCTCAGCGGCCCGTTGGACGGCAGGCGCATGAAGCCGTACCCGGCGGTTTTTTTCAGCTCGGCGATTTTGAATTTCAACCGGTAATCGCCGCCGGGCCCGGCGGACTCGAAATCAACGCCGAAGACATCCGCCAGCGCGAAATTCCCGCGCGCGGCGCCGTCCGGGTCGCACAGCGAACTGTTGAAGGTGGCGATGACCGCGCCGCCGCCGGCGACATAATTCCGGATCGCTGCCGCATCGGCCTCGCTCAGGCAGGCCGCCGCCGGCATCACCACCACCTTGTAGCGCGCCCAGCCGCCGCTGCGCAGGTGCCGGAGGCCGGCGATGTCAAACGGAATGCCGCTCTCCAGTAATACCCGGAAGCAGCCCATGAATTCGTCCGAATAAAGCCGGGGTTCGTCGCGGCCGTAAAATATTTTGCTGTCTTCGGAATAAAACAGGGCCAAATCCGCCAGCGACTCCTGCCGGCCGGTTAGCCAGGCGGCGCGGCGCTTGATTTCCGCCGCGATATCGGCGTAGCTTTCCATGACCGCGGCATCCAACGCGCGGTCGGCCGGCAGCGGCTTGTAGCAGATATCCACGTTCCAGGTCAGATTGTTCGCCACGGTGGACATGGCCGTGTTCAGACGCAGGGCGCGGCTGCACACCGGCAGCGCGCCGGCTCCGCTGAGCCAGGTCAGGAAGGGCTGCATGCCGCCGATCAACTCGGCCTTTTCGGAGCTGTAGGCGCGGAACAGGCGCGCGTAGAGCGGCGTGTTGATGGCGCCGCCCGTGTCCAGTGAAAAATAATCCAGCGCCTCGCAAAACGCATCAATCGGCTGTGCCCGTTGCCAGGGTAATTCCACCCCGGAATATGAAACGATCGTGAGCAAGGCTGACGGGTTGGCCGATTTCACCGCCTGCCGGATGTCGCGCATCATGGCTGCCAGCGACTCCAGGCGGAACCGGACAAAACTCCGCCATGCCGGCGATTGCCAGTCCGGTGCGGCGGGCGGCTCTCCGCCATAACGCTGGTTGAACAGGGCGCGGCAATGCGGGCAATAACACATGATGCCGCCGCCATGCCGGCCGGAAAAATCGAATTCATCCACCATGACGCCGTCCAGGGCGTAATGGCCGGCCGCTTCCGCGATCAGGCCCAGGATGTAACGACGGTACTCCGGATGGTTGAAACACACCCGGGAACCGAAGGATGCGCCATCCTGGTTGATCTGGCGCCATTCCGGGTGCGTCAAATGCGCGTAACGGTCCAGGCAGATTTGAAACATGCCCACCGTCGCCAGGCCGCGCCGCCGGCATTCCGCGATAATTTCCGCCACCAGATCGCGTGCGCCCAGCGCCTGCACCTTGTGGCCGATCCGGGAGTTGAACCAGACATGGCCGGTGTGGGATTTGGCATGGAAATAAAACACTTCCGCGCCGGCCGCGGCGATTTCCCCCACCAGGCGCGCCGCGTCCAAATTAAAATCCACCACCCGCCGCTGGTAATCGTAGAGCGCCCGGTCTTTTTGCGGATCGGCGTCCACGATTGCCCAGCCGGTCATGATGCGGCTGATTTTTTCCCCGTTCCATGCGGCAGCGTCCATCTACTGCTCCCTGTTGCGCATCCGTGCTATACTTTTCAAATCCGGAGTGTCGTCGGCGTTTTACCGCAACCCAATCAGCGTCCCCTTGGGCACATATTCGTAGCAGCCGATGTCCGGCAAACCGGAAAATCTGTCCGGACGCGCGTGTCCGTCAAGATCGGTGGCGCCGTCCATCCAGGATTCATTGGCGCCGGCATTGACGCAGTCAGAACCGGGTTTGAGCCGGTAATCGCCCGCGGCATAGTCGGCAAATTCGGGCGGGCTGGTGATGTTGTGATTCTCCGTGTTGATCAGCACTGGGCAGCATGAATAATGGAACGGCACAATGTAGGCGGCGGCGGAGTTCAGATCAGGGTTAGATGGCGCTGCATTGGATGCTATCAAAGTATTCCACACTTCCAAGTTATTCGTCAGCCCTTGAATCCCACCGTAATAAGACTTTGTCGAATTGCTCACGATGGTGCAGGATAATATCTTTACATCCAGCGGATTCGGTCCGCTACTTGAGCCGACGCCAAGGGAAATTCCGCCACCCTCTCCGGTATCATCAGAAGGCGGTATGTGGTTGCCCGCCACAAGGCAGTTCTGGATGACTACGTGCGCGCTGCCGGTGAGGATCAGCATGCCTGCGCCGTTTTTGTCATAGTCTGACAAAAGCACGTTTCCTGAAATCTCGCAATTGTGAAATATGGCCGTGCCGTGCGTATTTATATACGCTCCGCCGCCACGACGGTCGTTGGTAGTGCCGCCGTTGTTGACAATCCGGGTATTGGCCACGACCAGCTTGCCGGAGGATGTTGCTCCAGTGTGGTATCCGTCGCAAATCCCGGCGCCGTACCCGCTGGAGTAATTTTCAAAATGATTGCCGCTGATGACGCAGTTGGTGATGACCGCCCCTCCTGACGGAGCAGTGCGCTGGACATGCACCCCCGCGCCGGCCACCCGTGACCGATTCATGGTTATGTCGCAATCCTGGATGGTGAGGCTTGTAATACCGGGAGCATGTATGCCGCCGCCAGTCGTTTCGGACGAATTATTACTGACAGTCGAGGCGATAATTAACAAATTCGGGCCGGCGGCATTGATGCCGCCTCCGTAGGCTCCGTTCGCGCCAGGCAAAAAATTGCCGGCAATCACGCAGTTGGAAATCAGACCGTCCGGTGCCAGGGTGCTGACTCCGCCGCCATATTTCACCGCCGCAAGTTCACCGGTATTATTATTGACCGTACAATCAAGCAATTGCGCGCCGCCCTGCGCGCCGTTGTAATCGCCCAGGAATACGCCGCAGCCATGCACCGGAGAGCCGTTATCGCAGATATTGTTGGATATCCAGCATTTGCGCATGATGGCATTGGAACCCCACAAGGCCGCACCACCGCCATACCGCGCGTGGTTATGCCTGAAAATACAATTAGTTGCCAGGCCGGCTTCCACGAGTATTCCGCCGCCGCTGGCGTATTGATACGCGAGCTCGTTGGGCGGGTATCCGTATTCCACGGTAAACCCGTAAAACACCGCTCCAGCGCTGCTCAGGCGGACGCAACGCGTAGAATATACCGGGTCAGGATAGCAAGTTGTAATGACGACGCCGGTCGGCGCATGCATGCCGCGCAGGGCGATGTCGTTGGTTATGTGAATGTTGACGGTCTGTGTATAAACGCCATCGGCCACCAATACGATTGCGCCGGCCGCTGCCTTGGCCACGCCGTTGCTGATGGTGAGAAATGGCTGACTTAAAGAACCGTCGCCGTCAACGTCGCTGCCCGTGGTGGCTACATAAATGGTTTGCGCCGTGCCGCACGCAACTCCCAGCAACAGCAATGCGAAGGTCAAATATTTTTGCATGATCAGCCTCCCTGTCCCTGCAAGAATAACCAATGATTAATGATACCTGAATCCGTGACGGGCTTCGCCCGTCACGCTAATTTTTCCGGAAGTGTGTTTTGCAGTCAGTCATCGCCGGATTTTCGATGAACGACTTTTCAACTTCACATCACCAATACATTTTTTGCAAGTATTTGGTAAAAATACCACCTCCTTCGATCAAGTCAAGGCTTGTTTCGCCTTTTTTAGACACA
>JAXGSX010000042.1:0-16940 GCA_040775225.1 Kiritimatiellia bacterium
GCCGGGCAAGGCGGCGGATGCCTTCAAGCCGGCGGTGACCGCCCGCGTGCTGGAGGGCCTGGCGCCCGACAAGCCGCGGGTGAATTTCATGGCGGCCAACAACTACCCCTGGAGCTGGTATCCGCACGCGCCGGCGGAAAGCGTCTTGTGCATCGCCTCCACCGTGGCAAATGCCTGTAATATCTGGTACGGCTTGCATGGCTCCACGCGCATGCTGGCGTCGCCGGGCGCCCAGGCGGCCGGCGCGATCATGCGCGGGCTGGCCCGGCATGAAAAATATTTTGTCGGAACGCGTTCGGCGGCGCGGGTGGCGATGCTCTATTCCTTTGCAACCGAGCGGATTTACCAGACCGCGCTGGCGGAAACGGATCTTTACGGCAAACGGCATGACGGCCAGGCCGCCGGCGGCAACTTCCGCCAGGCGGTCTTCGGTTTTGCCGATGTCCTGATCCGTTCCAATATCCCCTTTGATATCATCACCGATATCGGGCTGACCGCCGGGACATTGCATCGCTATGATTGCGTGATCCTGCCCGCTTCCGCCTGCCTGGCGGATGCCGACCTGGCATTGCTGCGCCAATATGTCGCCGCCGGCGGCAACTTGATTGCGGCGTTTGACGCTTCACTTTATACGCCATCGGGCAAGCAGCGCAATGAATTTGGTTTAAGCGAGGTGTTCGGGGCGCAATTCAAAGGCGGGGTTGCCGGCTATCGGAATTGGAATTATTTTTCCATGGCCGTGCCGGACCATCCGTCTTTCGCCGGATTGAATCTGCCCTTGTATCCCGCGCCGGCGTTTGGCGTGAATGTCGCCCCGCGCGCCGGCGCGGAGGTGCTGGCGCGGTTCCATGGCGCGCTGGCCGGCCGCTACGATCCGGTGCAAGCGCCTTCTGAACCGGCCATGATCTGGAACCGCCATGGCCGCGGGCAATGCCTTTACCTGGCCGGCACATTCGGCGAGATGTGCTACCAATACAACCCGGAAGAATATCGCTTGTTGCTGCGCAATGCTGTCCGCCGGCTGGCGCGGCCGGTGGCGATCCTGGAAGGCGACACCGCCAACGTGGAAGTGGTGGTGCGGACGCAGGGGCGCCGGACGGTCGTGCACCTGGTGAATCACGACGGCGCGCCGCCGCGGCCTTACATACAGGTGCATGCCAAGCGCGATTTGCGGTTGATCTTGCCGGATATCAAGCGCCAACCAGCGCGGGTGAGGACACTGTTGTCGGACAAAGTCTGCAGCCGTAAATCCGGCAAATCCGGCCTGACCGTGCATCTGCCGGAATTGAACGAGTATGAGGTCATGGTTGTTGAATAATCATGGAAGTTGCCGACGCGGAATTACAATGCCGGCGGATAGGTGGAGCGTGATATGGTAAAATCAAGGCCGCATACCCCCGATTTCCAGGTAAGCCGGGACCACGGGAAAACCTGCCTGACGGACAAGGGCGTGCCGGTGCTGCATTTCGACCCGGAAATTGTCCGCTTCTGCGCCTGCCGCCTGCGGCCGGACGGCCCGGAAATGTTCGGACGGCGGCAGCGCGACTGGTATACCGGCGGCTGGTTTGTCCCATTCTGGGGGGGCTGCCATTTCGGCCGGGAACGCGCCGTAACATCCTTCGAAATGAAGGCGGAACGGGACACCGCCGATATCCGGCTGATTTCAAGGTCGGCGTCGGGCGTGCTCGAAACCGACTGGCGGATGACGGTTGCATACGATCCGGAATTGCGAAGTTATGTTTATCTGGTGGATACCGCCGCTACGGTCTATCGCGAGCCCGATCCGGCAACCTACAATAAAAATGAATTCGAATATTTCGACTTGTTCCCCACCGGTTTGGTTGATCAGGCTACCGCGCCTTTGGTGATCAGCAAGCAGACTAATGCGCCGGTGAATCTGCCCGGGCCGCGCTGGGATTACCTGGTGTACGAGCGCGACAACGACGTTTATTCTCCCGCGCATTACAGCGTAATCCGGGCGCCTTTGAACCGTTTCATTACCAGCGCCCAGAACAACATCCGGTTGAAACGCGACGGCTTGATCGGGTTCATGGATCATCCGGACGGCAATCCCATGATTCAATTGCTGGGCGACACGGCGGCGGTCAGCCGCATGGATTTGTGCAACTGGTTTTACGACCTGCATTTGAATCATGTGCTGAAATTCGTCGAGCAGCCGCCGAAAAAAGGCGATCGGATCAACGCGCGGTTCAGGTTGATGGATTATGGCGGCGAATCCGCCCGCCGATTGCTGGGCCGGGCGGTATTGCCGGCATATCACTCAGCCGAACGCGCGGCCAAGGCTTTCCCGCGGCTTGAAATTGACGGGTCGAACAGTTTCGAAAATGACGTCACCATTGACCGGCCCGATCACTCGAAAATCTGGCGCCCGTTCCGCGGGCATCCCCAGGACTACGATTTCGGATTGACGGATGTTGACGCTTATAACACGCCGGATTGTCAGTGTGTCTGGGATCGGCGCACCGGACACACCGGCGCCTCATCGCTGCACGTGCGCACCTTGACGGATTGCGCGGCGGGGTGGGGCAATCACGGATTCGAGGCGTTGCGGGCGGAACCGGGCCGGCGGTACAAGCTGGCCGTTTATGTGCGCACCTGCAATCTGCGGGGCCGCGGCGCTTCCTTCGGCGTTTACGCCGGGCCATACGGCGATTATTTCAAGGCCGCAAATGCGCGGCGGAAGCTGGAATACCTGTTTTGCGAGCGCTGGATCAGCGGGAATGCCGATTGGCAACGTCTGGAAATAGTCACTCCGCCCGTACCGGCCAATCTCGGCGAGGATCAGGACGGCAACATCCATCAGTCATGCAACCTGCAGATCGTTTTCTGGCACGAAGGACGGGGCGAGTCATGGTTTGACGATTTGACCGTGGAATTGATTTGATCAAAACAGGAACACTGAAGCGATGAAAAATCAATTGGCAATTGCAGGGATTTTAATTTGTTCTTGCGTTATGGCGACATCCGGCGCCGCAGTTGATCCCCAGCTCCGGCGATGGACCGACCGCCTGATTCCGCTGCCCAAGGAAATAGCGGTGGACTCCAGTCTTGCCGTGCGCGCGGATAAAATAAAGATTGCCGATTTCGTTGCGGCCAATCCCCGCGCCGAGACGGCGCTCTGGCTGTTGAAAACCATGACGGCCGGCGGCGCCCCGCAAAATCCGGAAATCACTTTTTCCTTGCACATGGTCGGAGAAAGTCCGGACGTGCCGGCGGAGCTTGCCGGACGGCTGGCCGGCTTGCCAAACAGCGATCAGGCCTATGCCATCGTGTCGCATCCGGTGGAAAAACAGATAATGCTGATTGCCAATGCGCCGGAAGGCTTGCTTTACGCGGCGCGGACCCTGCTGCAATTGATCGGCCGGTCGCCGCAGGATGTAAACCCGGCGACGGAACTTGAAATCCCGTGGGCCGCCGTGGTGGACTGGCCGGACATGGTGGATCGCGGCGCTTACTGCGGCATGGGCGGGTTTGATTCGTACGAAAATGATTTCAAATGGATGGGTAAATGGAAATTGAATTTCGCGAACCGGGGCACTGACGCCAAGATTGACAATCTGAATGCTCCCGCCGCCGAAATGTACGGCACCTACGAGCCGATCATCGGCCGGCCCGCGGCGCTGCGCCGCCAGGCGATTGCGGGGGCTTACGCCGGCGTGCGCGTGCAGTTCGCGCTGAATCACATCGAACAAACCTGCCACGGCGGCCATGGGTTGTTGCAGGCGCGCCGCGATCCGAAGATGAAAAAATACCTGCCCGCGCTCGCCCGGCAAAACCCCGAACTCAAGTTTGATCCGTACATGGCGGCTTTGTCAATGTCCAACCCGGTCACCATTGATCTGTTGACCGCCTGGATCGGCCGGATTGCCGGAGTGTCCGAAGGCTTCAGCGACCGGATCACCATCTGGCTGACCGAAAACCGCACCTATTGCCATGATGACATGCTGAAGTCAACCGCCGAAAAGGGGTATTACGATCATTATGTCACGGAATTGGAAGCGGTGATGCAGGCCATCGGCCGCGTGCGCCGGCAATATCCATGGCTGCAATATGACGTTATCATGTCGCAAGGCTGCCGGATTGACGCAACCCGCGAACGGTTGCTCAAAATGGTTCCGGCAGATGTGGGCGTGCATTATTATGACGGCACGTTGACTTACACCTCCGGGAAAGACGAAATCATTTTCCCGCGGCTGGCGGAGTTTGCCGCGCAAGGCGGCCGGGTTGGCGTGGTGCCGACCATCACCCATGCCTGCACGGCCGTGGTTCCCTGGACCGGCATTGATTACATCCATTTTCGGTGCAACGAATTCGTTGATAAAAAACTCCAGTTGGTCATGGCGTTCCTGCAGCCCGACCGCTACCACTGCGAGTTGGAATTGATGGCCTTGGCCGAGTGGAGCTGGAATGCCAAAGGCCGGACTCCCGCGGAATTTGCGGCCGCCTATGCTGCCGTGACCGGCCTCTGTGACCCGGAAACCTATGCCCAATGGGCGGTCAAGGCAAGCAATGCCGGCTGGCTGCTGGCGGACAGCCGGTTCCTGGCGGACTTGCCGCGCAATCCCGCGCAGGGCTTTTATGCCAACCAGCAGTTCGGTGACAACCTGTACAAGGGCAAGGATATCAACGATCCGGAAAAATTCCGGCAGGGCTGCCAGGATGCCGCCGCGGCATTGGCGCTGGCGTACGAGACGGGCGCGCCGGAAATGATTACCGAGTCGGAAGCGGCTTTTGCCGCCTTGTCAACCTTCAAGACCTTGAAGGAAATATCCGCCTTGCTGCACGGGGAGACGGATGCCCAAGCGCGCGCGGATGCCTTCGCCGCCAAATTGAACGCGCTGGATGAATATGCCAACTTGTACCGCAACGCGCTACAGGAATGGACAAACCTGAACCTGCGCAAACGCGCCGCGGACGGCCTGCCCCCATTGCATCATCAATGGCTGGGACGGCATATGCCCGGGCGGCTCCAGCTGACGGCGGACGCCTTGCGCAGGTTAGCCGAGCCCCTGGCCATTCCCGATCCGCGTCCGATGTCGCGCGGCGTGGAAGTGGCGGAGTGGGAACTGAAACCGGACGATGGATTCAAGACTTTTGAGTATGAAATATCTGAATACGTGCCGGTTGCAGGCGGCTTGTTCAATCTCAGCGCCCGGATCGGCACACCGGAAACGCAATTGCTTTTCGGTCAATGCGAAATAATTAAAATCATGTCCCGCGGCGAAGGCGAAACCGCGGTTGCGCGCTGGAAAAGCGCCGCCATGCCGTTTTACATTCCCGCGCGCGAGCCGGATGACCGCTTGGTGGTCCGCCACGCCATGCGCACGCATCACAATCGTCCGGGCCAAGGCGCCTTTGTCCTGACGCGGGTGTACGGGCGCAACGATTTTCCGCGCGGCGGAGATCTGGCCATTCCTTCCGCCGGCGCAACGCCGGCTCGAATTGCGGAAGTGCATCCTGCCGCGGTGGCAAGGGATCAGCCGGTGCGGGTGGGGGTATTGCACGGGGTAGCCGGCGCAAACCTGGCGGCAGCCTTGCGTAAAGAGCAATGGCTGGCGCCGGTGTTGCTGGAAGTCCCCTCCCCGGAAAACCTCGCCCAATGCAGCGTGCTGGTTTTCGACCAGTTACCCGCCCAGCCGGAACGGATGCTGGATTGGGCGCCCGCCGTCAAAAGCTGGGTGCGCAACGGCGGCGGGGTCATGTTCCTGCATGACGCGGTTGGGTACCGCGCGCACATGGCCATGTTCCCGGAAGGCGGGCATGGGATTGACCATCCGAAACATGACCGGGTCAAGGTGGTCAGGGAACATCCGATCACGTCCGGCCTGGACGTCGGGGCAATTTTCACCCCCGGTTTTGCCTATGACCATGTTGTCATGGAAAAAGGCAATGAGGGTGTGGTCCTGCTGGCGAGCGCGGACGACAACCGGCCGGTTTTCATCATCGGGGAATACGGCCGGGGGCGTTATATCCTCAATGGCATGCTGACCGGCGCGCCCGCCGGCAAAAATGTATCCAAGGGTAGGCAGCGCACGGATGGCGATATCGGGTCGGAAGCCGAACGCGGCATTTTGCTGAACGGGATCAAATGGCTGACGCCGCGGGCGGCCCCGGCGCCGACGCCGGCTGGAGCCGGCAACATGATGAAAAATCCCGGCGCCGAGCAGGTAATCGCATACAGCGAATATCCGAAGAATTCCCCATACCTGTTGCCGGCAACCGAAACGGTTCCGGCCGGCTGGGGCGCCTACCGCGGCGCCGGCTCCGGGATCTGGGGCAGTTCCGCAGATGAGGCGCATTCCGGCGCCCGGTCGGCCTTCCTGAAATTCAACGACTGGCAGGTAATTGACGGAGAGAAAACCGTCAATATCGGGCTGTTGCTGGGCGAAGGCTGCGGCTATCGGCAGCCGGGCGCGATAGCCTGCAAGCCCAATTCGGATTACGTGTTTTCCGTATGGTTGAAAGGGAATGTCCCGCTGGTGAAAATGTCGGTCATGGGCTGGAATCAGGCCGGGAAACGCGAAACCATATTGTTGAAGACGCTCAGCCAGGACGGCAAGCTGCTGCCGCAGCGGACAGTCCAATTCGGCTTCCCGCCCGCGCCGGGCTGGGCCAGTTATGAAGGAACCTTCGCCACCAACGCTGAAACCGCCGGTTTCCATGTGGCGATTTTCGTGCCTAACGCGCCGTTTCTGCAACCCGGTCAGTCAATTTTTGCCGACGATGCGGTGATCATGCCGCGGGAGATGTGATTTTAGCATACCGGATATTTTACCACGGAGCCGGATGAGCGGATGGAGGGGGATTGGTAAATATTCCGAAAAAGATATATCTCACAAAGGCACTAAGCCGCAAAGGATGAGAGGATTTGTATATGCTGTAGCAAAACATGCCGTTATACGGCAGTTCCGTGAAACGGAACACAGATGTTGGTAACAACGCAAAGCACAAACCAGTTTGCGCTTTGCACTGTTTCCAACATTTGTAATGTTTGCTGTTGGTTCCGGCTTGGTGGCTTGGTGGCTTTGTGAGAGAATAGCATGTGGATTGCGGCAGGTAGGCCGCGTTGACAAGGAGGAAAATCATGAAATATAAACGTTTCCTGGCGGCCGCGGGATGGATTTCGGCGGCGATTGGAATTGCGGTTCAACCGGCGCGCGCCCAGGCGGGTGCGGATGTGTCCGGGTTGCCGCCGCCGGAATTGACGATTGCGCGTTGCGCGCAACCGCCGGCGATGGATGGAAAACTGGATGATCCCTGCTGGCAAACGGCGGCGGGCGTGTCAAACTTGTTCATCCTTGGGGCGGGAGTCAAGACTACCGCCCGCCACCGGGTTTTGCTCGCGTATGATGCCGAGTGGCTGTATGTCGCGTTTGATGTCGCCCATACCCGGCCCGAATTCATCAAGCCGGCGGCGGAAAAACGCGATGGGCTGGTCCAGCGCGAAAATTGCGTCAAGGTGGCCTTCGATCCCGGCACCGGGGCGCGTTGCTGGTATCACATCCGGTTGAGCGCGGGCAATGTTATTTCCGACCAGCGCAATAGTTCCGATGGTTTTTCCGGGGAATGGGATATGCCGCTGCGGTCGGCCACCCGGATCGGCGGACAAGGCTGGCAGGCGGAACTGGCGCTGCCCTTTTCGCAGATGATCACCGATGGCGACCTGGCGCAGGCCCGTCTGAACCTGCTGGTTTACACTTTCGAGCCGGTGCTGGACGAACAATCGGTCATTGTCGGCGAAAACATCGAGCGGTGCAGTTGGGCGCCGGTGGATTGGGCCTGGTGGACGGAACCGTTGCGGTTCGGACGGCTCCACGGGCTGGCGGATGCCGAATTCAAGGCGCCATTCCTGCCCATCTTCAAAAATCCGCGCATTGCCCCGTATTACCAGCAGGCCGGACAATATTATTACGATGTCATAGCCGATTTCCGGACGCTCAGCAGCCGCGCGGGCGTCGTGCGGGTCACAGTGTCGGATCGTCCGGAATCCGGCCCCGCCGCTCAAACCAGCCGCGAACTGGAGTTGGATGGCGGCGCGGATGCAACGCTGACCTTCCCGGTGCCCGTCAAGGCGCTGGTCAAGCGTCGCGCGCGTTTGACCATGTCGGATCCCGCCACCGGCGAAATCCTGCAATCCGAACCGATCGCCGACACCTCGGCCCTGGATTTGTTTTCGGCATATCTGGATCGCTCATATTATACCGACGAGGCCAATGCCTTCGCTGTTTGTAAAATCGGATTGCCGGCCGGCGGCTATGACGGCATCTCGCTCCAGGCGCGGGATGCGGACGGAACGGTGATGGCTGAGACCAGCCAGGTCGGTCCGGAAACTCGGTTGCCGGTGCCGACCCGGAAATTGGCGGCCGGCCGGCACGAACTCGCCATTGAACTGCGTGCGCCGGGCGGCGAATTGATGTCGAGCCAGACCGTGACCTTGACCAGGAAACCGCCCCGGCCCGGCTGCGAGGTGAAAATTGACCGTGAACACCGCATCCTGCTCAAGGATGGCAAGCCGTTTTTTCCGTATGGATTCTGCATGGCCGGCATCCGCCCGGGCGAGACCAATGTTTTTCAAGCCGTGGGCGATGCCGGCTTCAACAGCATTTTGCATTGGTATAAAATGCAAGATGCCGAGACAGAATTGCCGGCATACATGGAAATGGCCGCCCGCCACGGGTTGCAGGTGGTGCTCTGGCCGGATCGCTATTCGCAGGGCGTGACCTTGACCAATCCCGCATCGTACCTGCAGGAGCCGTTATTGTCGGAAATGGTCAAATTTATCGAAAAGCATGGACCGGTGAAAGACTTGCGCGAATATCCGCAATTCAAGGATATCAGCCGGGAGCAGGCGACGAAAATTTTCAACGATGCCGTTGCGCAGAATCTGCCGCGTTACCTCTCCGTCCTGCGCCTGGCGCAGAATTATCCCAATCTCCTGGCCTACATGATCTTTGACGAACCGTTCTTTTCCGGGCTGGACCAATGGATTGCCGGGCGGATGTTGTACGCGGCTTACAACGAATCGGACGGCTATCACCCGCTTTATTCCAATTACTCCTCGCATATTCCGGAAGGGAAGGAGGCGTTGGACTGGATGGATATCCTCTGCACGGACCCCTACTGGATTCCCGGGGGAGTGAAACCGCGCGGCCATATCAACTGGGTGTCCTGGATCACTCACAACACCCGCCAACGCGCGGACAGCATGCGCCACGTGACTTGGATCATCCCGATGGTGGAATACTGGTCCGGTTCCTGGCGGCGGCTGATCCGGCCGGAGGAACAGCGCTGCCAGACCTACCTGGCCTTGATTCACGGCGCGCGCGGCATATATTATTACTTGCTGCCCTCCCATCAGGATACGTGGGATGTCCTGGGGCAGTTGGCCGTGGAAATGCAGACACTCGGGCCGTCGGCGCTGATGCCGGCTGCGCCCCAGGCGGTGCGTTATCACCCCGATCCGGATCAATACGATTTTGACCGCGGAATTTTCCCGGATGTGCAGGCGGCGTTGTTCGCCAATCCGGACGGCGGTTACATTCTGCTGGCGGCCAACAGTCAATGGTATCCCGTGGACGCGGAATTCAAGATTTCCCTGCTGGAAGATGAAGAACCCGGCGCCATCGGCCGGCTGTTCGGCGATGAAAAGTACCCGGTCCAGGCCGGAGCATTTTCCGAGCGGCTGGCGCCGTTTGCCACGCGCGCCTATGTCATTCCCGGCCCGGACCGCCTGGCGCCGCCCGCCCGGATTGACATCAGCATGGCGCCCCATCCCGAGTTGAGCAAACCGGAAGCGCCGACGGTCACGCGGTTCGACGGCCAAAATAAAAACCTTATTGCCAATCCCAGTTTTGAAGACGCCGCCGTGTCAAATTTTCCGGATTACTACAAGCCGTGGAACTGGCCGAATCCATTCCCCGAGGCCCTGATTAACGGGTCGGCCGCGCGGATCAGCCTGGATACCAACGTGTTTTATCACGGACGGCAGGCGCTCAAACTGTCAGTTTCGGGCGGGCAGAATGCCGGTGTTTATATCGAAGAAGGCCAATCGCATATCAGCGACCGCTACCTGGGCAATCCCAACACGGAATTCGTGTTTTCGGCCTGGTTGAAGGGCGATCGCGACGGGGTCAAGCTGCGCTTCGGCGCCAATAACACCGGCACTAGAGCTACCCAAGTGGCGGTGACCACTGAATGGCGGCGTTATTCCTGGCCGTTGAAGTTGCCGGCGCGCATCTGGCTGATTGTCAACCATGAAGCCGCGGCGGATGGCGGCGGCACGGTCTGGATGGACGCTTTGCAACTGGAAAAGGGGACGGGACCGACGGAATTTGTCGAGTTTGATGCGAAGTTTGAATAAAATATTTGGACAGGATGATCAGGATTGAAGGCAATAGCCGCTTGCACATCCGTTAAAACAAATGAATTGTATGGATGCAACAGAACGGCTCAGCATAGCTTCGCCCTACAAAATATTCGGTATGACCAGGCTTTCTTATGGAGGGCGAACCTGTGGTGAGCTGTATGTGGGATCGGCGCCCGGCCTTGATCCTGTAGAAACAGCTTTGATCTGGGTGGGGCGACGCCTTCGGCGGAGCCGTCTGTAGCGGCTCGCGTTGGCGCTAACACTTCAAGTTGCGTTCAGTCGTTTGCCTGGAGGGCGAACGTCCCGTGAGCCGTCTGATCCGTTTATAGAATGTATCGGCATTGACTTTTATGAAAGACGATTATGATCAAGTATCCCCGGATTTATAAATATGTTTCGGTGCGGAATGCTGTTGAGTGCAAATGGCTTCAATGCCTTCTGATACTGCTGCTCTGGCTGCTCCCCGCTGGTTTTGCATACGCCGGCTGCCGCTGGATGGCGGCGGACCGGACCATCTGGATCACCGATTATCCCGCCGGCGCGCCCTGCAGCCTGACCACGCTCCTGCGCCAGGACCGGATGAATGGCTGGGGGGTGGTGGCCTATGACGCCGCGTCCGATGTTTATACGGTCAATGCCAGCCTGTTAATTGGCGCCAATGCCGGCCCCTCAACGTATTTCCAGATCGGATCGCCGGCGCATCAGTCCGAAACCCTGGTACTGAACGGCAATTTGACCATTCATCCCGCCTGTGTTAAGGATGAAAATCCGGTGCGCGAGTTCCAATCCCAGGCGCGGATTAACCGGGTCAGGCTGGGCTGCCCGGATGATCCCGCGGTGCGCGCGGCGTTAAAATTTGCCTGCACGCCGTCCAATGCCTGGACTTTGATCAGCGGCGTGAAACCCGGCCGTCCGCCGGAATTCAGTTGGTCGGGGAGCGAATTGCATGTGTATAACAGCCAGATTACCGCCGCGATTCCGGACAACCAACATGTTTTCGGCGGGAAAATGGATACTCGCTGGCGGCATGGCGATCACGTCTTCACTTATGGCGGCTTGGTTTTCCAAAATGCGGAGATATCATGGTTCCGTGGGGTGGCCACCTGGGGTGCGCGCAATATTTTTACCAGGATCGAAAACACGGTTTTTGCCAACGGCCATTACGCCATGATAAACGGCGGCTGGCCGGCGCGCGGCTGCACCTTCCGCAATCTGGTCACGGCGGTTGGCGATTGGGGCGGACCGATTGTGGCCACCTTGACCGGCTGCCGGTTTGCCAGCAACCGGTGCAATTGGAAATTGACCGTGCCGGGCAGTTGCCTGACGGCGGTGGATTGCGACTGGGATCGGCCCCTGGGCAAAAATCGCTATGCCTGGGATCCGTCAAAAACCGATAAACGAAAAAGGCCGGCATTCATTTCGCAGCGGCATGTGATCGTCGCTGCCGCTGATCCGGCCGGCCGGCCGGTGGCCCGGGCCGAAGTGGAGATTGCCTGCGAACAGGATGAGTGGTACAATCCGATCATCTGCGGCAAGGCCTCCACCGATCCGGCCGGCCGGACGCCTGGGCCGGGCATGCCGGGCGCCCTGTTGCTGGTGGAGTTTGTCGAGCACGCGACGGCTACGCCGGATATGCCCGAAAGAACGGTTTACACTTACCGGCTGAGTGTCAGCGCGAAGGGATATGCTCCGGCAGTGCTCGCGGATTTTACGCCGACGCAAAGCTGGCAGCAGGCGGCGGTGGTGTTGAAACCCATGGCAGAATAGAGGTGCCAGATGCATGGAGTGCGAATTGGTATATGTATGGCAGGTTTGGCGGTTGGGATGTCAGCCGGTGCGGAGCGGTTGGACCGGCAAGCCGAGGCGGAGTGGGCGCGCCATTTGATGCCCTTGCCGCGTGAAATATCCATTTCCGCCAGGATAGCCGTTGCGCCGTCGAACTTGACGGTCGTCACCCGGCCCGACGCCACCCCGTTGGAGAGGCAGGCGGCGGCGGAATTACGGGAGATGTTTTTAATGCCATCCGCCGGCGGCCCCGGCGGATCGCCGTTCGAAATCATCATCGGCGTGGCGGGTGCCGGCGGCAAACTCGGGGATTGGATTGTGCCCGCGATTGAGCGCCTGCCAACCTTGCCGAATAACAACCAGGCTTATGTTATCCAGCCGCTGGGCGAGTCGCGCCTGGCGGTAGCCGGACTGGACGGTCGGGGCGTGTATTACGGCGTCCAGACCTTGAAACAGTTGCTGAGTGCATACTCGGATAAGCAGCAGGTGATTGTCCCTGTCGCGGCCGTGGTGGATTGGCCAGCGATGGCCGAGCGCGGGGTCTGGAATGCCGGGCCGGATTTGGACTGGCTGGCCGGGCTGAAATTGAACTTTTCCCGGATCATGGGCCATTACGCTCAACCCGTCCAACGCGGAGAAAAAGCTGATTTTGTATTTGGCACCAATAGCTTTGAAGCGCGCAGATTGCGGGCATTCAGTCCGGTGGTCAGTTTCACCCACTTGAATTTCATCAACGAGCCACGCAATGGCCGCTGGTTCGAAGCCTATCCTGAATTGGCCGGTGTCGGCGAAAAAGCGTGCCAGAAGGTCAATCCCAGTCCGGATCACCGTGTGCCCTGCGCGTCCAATCCGCTCTTGATTCAGATTCTGGCGGATGCGATGCGCGATGCGGCCGCCAAAGGGTGCCTGGAATTTGACGTTTGGCAGTCCGAGTTCGTTTCCGAATGCGAATGCGAAAAATGCAAAACTTCCGGCAAGGGCCAGGTTGGACTCGAAACCGATGCCATCGTGGCGGCATGGCGGGATGTGAGCCGGGAGCATCCGGATTTCAACTTGCGTATATTTTATTCCCTGGCGGATGCCACATCCAACACGCCGGCTTCCTTGAAAAGTTTGCCCGGGGCCGTCAAGGTCGGGTATGTTTATGGTCCCCAGGCGCCGTTTGACGATGCCGCCCGACAGGGGCGCTGGGCGGCGCATTGGATGGTGCGCGCGAACAAGGGGTATGAAACAGTCAAATTAAAGGCCTTCGTCCAAAATCTGCACAGCAATCATTGGCAGGGCGCATACGGCTATTCGGGGGGCGCGTTCGGGTTGACGGCCTTGTCCGAATGGGCATGGAATCCGCATGGCCGCACCGAACGGGAACTGGCGGAAGCCTGGGCCGTCCGGCGTAAATTCGAGCATCCGGCCCGTGCCGCCGCTTGGGTGGAAATAATTGGCCCGTTAAACGCGATACAATTCGATTACGGCGTGAATTCAATCATTGCCACCATGCCGCAGCGGATTGCGGAACGTGCTAAAATCAATCATCTGTCATGGATTGCCGCGGCAAGCAATGCGGCCGCGGCGCGGCAGGCCCTGGCGCTGTCCGAAGAATTAAAAATTCAGGAATTGGCCGACGAATCCCGGAAAACCGTTGCGTTTTACGGACTGGTCACGGCAATATGCAATTTGTGGAACGCGCTGAATGGCGATCCGGCCGCGTCTGATAAGGGGGATGCCGTCCTGGCGGCGATGGCGGATGTGCGGTCAGCCGCGCTGAATTACCAGGCGGCTTACGGCGCCCGGGCGCGGTTCGGTGAGGCCTGGGCGCAGGCGATGGAATCCGCCGTGAAGGCCCGTTGCCGGGAGCAGGGCGCGGCGCCGGCCGGACAGATTTAAAGCAAGCGGATTGATTGCAAAATCAGGCAGCAGTGTAAACAAGGAGTGGGCAATGACTGAATCACGTGGCGGTTTGGTTCAAAAGTGCATGCGCTGGCTGGTAATTTCCGCCGGCATGCTGCGGCTGGGTGTATTAACGGCGCCTGGCGCCACCTATTACGTGGCCACCAACGGCAGCGATATCGCCGACGGCACGACTTGGGAGACGGCGGTACTGACCATTTCCAACGCCGTGGCCAAAACCACCGCCGGCACCGATGTCGTCCTGGTGTCCAACGGAATATATAAAATTACCAATACCATTGAGATCAAGTCTTATTCTCCTGGCCTGACCATTCGCGGGGTCTATGGCGCCAGCAACACGATTATTGACGCCCAGGGACTGACGCAATGCGCCACGTCCTACAAGGTGACCCTGGATGGATTGACTTTCAGCAACGGATATTCAGCCGCGAATGACGGCGCAGCGATAAAAATCAAGGCGTATAACGGTATTTACATATTGAATTGCATCTTTACCGATAACGTGGTCCCCAGTTTAGGCGGCGGCGCGTTGGGCATTTTCGATTGGACAGGCGGTGTAGGGGCGCATACGGTCATTTCAAATTGTTTATTCCGCAACAACAAGGCGTCATACGGTGGGGCAATATATATTGCTTGCAATCGCGTCAATGTGTACGATTGTGTATTTGAAGGCAACCAGGCGACGTCATCCGCCAATACCGGCGGCGGGGCCATACGCATTTACGCGACCACCAACACGATTGCAGGCTGCGCATTCCGTAATAACTCCGCCCTGAATCGCGGCGGCGGGCTGCGTGTCGCCCTTGGTCAAAAAGACACAACAATTGTATCAAATTGCAATTTCACAGGCAATTCCGGCCTCGTATTGGGCGGTGGCTTGCATCTGGATAATGCCGCGACGGTAGTCGGCTGCGCATTTGTTTCCAACGTGATCGGCGCGGGTTATGGCGGCGGGCTGTATGTCGGCGGCACGAATGCGCTGATTTCCAATTGCCGGTTTATCGGCAACCTGGCGCACCGGGAGGGCGGCGGTGTTTACAGTTACGGTACACTGTCCGGCAGCCTGCTGACCGGCAATGTCGCTTCCAACAGGGGAGGCGGCTTGTTTCAGACTAACGCCCTGGCGCTGGCGCGCAATTGCACAATCGTCTCCAATACCGCCGTAACGGATGCAGGCGGGGGAGTTTACCTCGCAGCCGGCGGCGTGGAAAATTCGATTGTGTATTTCAACACCGCCGTGAGCGGGTCGAATTGGGTATCCACGGCAGGGTATTTCACCAACACCTGCACGGCGCCGTCTGTCGCCGCCTATGGCGACGGCAATATCACGGATGACCCGTTGTTCGCGGATTTTGACGCCGGAGATTACCGGTTGCAATCGCGTTCCCCTTGCATCAACGCCGGCCTGAACCAGGATTGGATGTCCGGCGCCATTGACCTGGACGGCAACCGGCGCATCCGGCAGTTGATCGTGGATATGGGAGTTTACGAGGGCTTGCGTGACGGCACGGTGTTCAGCGTCCGTTAATGTGTCACCTGGATCCGTGACCGGATTTTATGTTTGCCAAAATTATGGCCATTATATTATATTTTCAAGGGTTTGCAACGCATCATGATGCATATTCGACGGAAATACGGTTCCGCCGCCACGGGTTGGCGGCAGTGGCGGCCGGCTGCGTAACCCATTCAATCGCAAATAATTTATGCAAAACGGGACGTCATCGCCAGGGGCCAGGCCGGAACTATCCGTGGTCATACCGGTTTACAATTCGGCCAATATTTTCCCCGAATTGCATCGCCGCTTGACGGCGGCATTGTCCTCCGCCGTGGCCTCGTATGAGATTGTGGCGGTGGTGGACGGCTGCCGGGACAATTCCTTTGATGTGATTGAGGGGGTCAGCCGCGGTGATGCCCGGGTCAAGGCGGTGGAATTCTCGCGCAATTTCGGGCACCAGGCGGCGGTGACCGCCGGGTTGACTTTTGCGTCCGGCGCCATGGTGGCGGTTATGGATGACGATCTGGAAGACCCGCCGGAAGTATTGCCGGAGTTGCTGGCTAAAATCCGCGCTGGTTTTGACGTGGTGTACGGCATCCGGCGTAAGCGCAAGCGCTCCTGGTTGCACCGGTTGTGTTTCAAGTCGTTTTACCGCGTATTGAGTTCCATGGCCGACGTCAAAATCCCCGGGGATGCCGGCGATTTCTGCATTATGACCCGCCGTGTGGTAAATGCGCTCAATGCCATGCCGGAAAATAACCGCTACCTGCGCGGCTTGCGCGCCTGGACCGGATTTGAGCAGGTGGGGGTGGAATACGAACGCGGCACGCGCCTGGCCAACGAGTCGGGCTACAATTTCAGGAAATACATCAAACTGGCCCTGGATGCCATCTTTTCGTTTTCCTACAAGCCGCTGGTTTACATGTCCAAGTTGGGGTTGCTGATAGCGCTGGCCAGCATGATTTACGGGTTATACATATTCAGCACCGGCACCAGTCCGGTGGCGCCAGGCTGGGCGTCGCTTTTTGTCGCCATCCTGTTTTTCTCGGGAATCCAGTTGCTGTCCATTGGGGTAATCGGGCAATACCTGGCGCGAATTTATGATGAAATCAAGCAGCGCCCGAAATTCATTGTAAAAAGAGTCGCGGGGTTCAAAGATCAAACCTGAAAGCATAAATATTCAGAGCGGAGATATTTCTCACAAAGACGCTAAGCCACGAAGGAGGAGAGGGTTTTTAGATGCTGAAGAAAAATATGCCGCTATGCGGCAGTTCCGTTAAACGGAACGCAGTTGTGGGTTAAAGGACAAAAACCGAAAATTATTTTGGGTTGTGGGGTTTTTAAAAAAACCCCAGTTTTTATAGA
>JAXGSX010000043.1:0-16932 GCA_040775225.1 Kiritimatiellia bacterium
ATAACGAATTTCACGGCAAAAGCCTTTCACCAAATTGATGACCAAGAAAACTACGCTTCCCGCAAGTGTAATATATTGACCACCAACTATTTGTCAAGACTTTTCTGAAATTTTATTTGCGCGCTATCACACTTTCTGGTATCATTCTCCCGGATTCAAGAAGTACTGAATGCTGACTACTGCCTTCTGAATACTGTTCTAATGCAAAGCCCTACATTTCAGGCGCCGGATGTTTCCCTCAAATCCAGGTCGTCGAAACATAAATTCCAGGCGTCATCCCGGCGCTGGGGGACTATGATCACCCGCGCATATTCCATGCCGCGCCACCATTGGCCTGGTTCGATCCGCAACTTGATTTCCGTCCATGAATCGGCCGTCAAATCCCGCTGGGCCAGGGCGACCCAGTGGCTGACATTGCCCCGGTTTTCCACCACGACCGTCCCTGCCGGGAACGACATACCGCAGGGCTTGGCGAGCGTGACCTGCCAATGGTCGCCGGCGGACTGCACACCGGCGATCCCGGGCGCGGTAGCATCGAAATTCAGGTGGTTTTCCTCCCGGCCAAAGGCCGCGGCGTAGATTGGTCCCTTCTGCCAGTTTGATCCATCCCGCAGTTTTAAAATCTGGTTGTCCGGCGAACATGGCGCGGCCAATGCCGTCCGGGTGCCTTCCAGCGTGAAGTAATGCCAACTCTTGGCCAGCCGCCCCGCGGCGTCATTATCCGATGCGGCGATGCCGAACAGCAGGCGGCCCGTGCGGGCGCCGGTGGATGCCCCGGACCCTGCCGCCGGCGCCGCCAGTTTGAACCAGCCGGACAACTCATAGGTTTTGGCCGTGTTGATTGCCACCGGCGGCGAATGAATCGCGCCGGATTGCCCTCGCCAGTAAAAAGCGAATTCCCCACTGCGACCCGCCCCCCGCCGCACGCCCAGTTCGCCCTGCTCAATCTTCCGCAAATCCGGCCAGCCTTCGGCGGCGCCCTGCTCGGCCCCGCCGTTCGGCAGCAGGTTGGCCGGGTCGGCCGCGGCCGGCGCCGCGGCGGCGGGTTGGGAGCTATCTTCGAATTCCGTGGCCTGTCCGCCCTGCTCCAACTGCAAACCATTGATCCAGACTGTCGAGCCGGAGGTTGGCGCGATAATAAACAGGCGAACACCCATGCGCCGGTCCTTGCCGGGCGGCAGGTCAAAACTCAATTGGCAACGCTGCCATGTTTCGTCAAGATTGAATGTTTTATCGCCGCCTTTGACGCCCGGCATGATGAAACCTATTTGCGCGCCGGGCGCCGCGCCGCGCGCGTAAAACGAAAACGTCACGGAAACCGGTTTAGACGACGGCGGCGGATAAAACGACCCAAAAAGACCGCGCGTCTTCGGGCCGGGTTCATCCAGTTTCCGCCGGAACATCCGCAGCGAAGGATGGCCTTCCCACAACACTTCGTCATCCACAAACCACGTGGACCCCTTCTGGCCGGCCTGCGGGTCCGTGCTCAGGCAGAAGTAAGGCTTGTAAAAATCCGGAATACCCTGGTTGGTTTGTTGTTGGAAACAGGGATTGGCCACATGGTTTTTGCCCAGCATCAACCGGGCAACCATCGCCGGGACGTCCACCAGCGGGTAGCGCTCTTCCGGCGCGGGCGTCATCTTCACGGCAACCTCCACCGGCCGCGTGGAGTCCGCCGCCGGCGCGCTCAATTCCAGCCGGTACGCCCGCACGCCGTACGGTTCGATCCGGTCCTGGAACGTTTCTCCGCCCAACTCCATTTCACTCTCCCCCTCTGCCCCTTTCCCCTTTTGCCACTCCTCATCGAACAACCGCGCTGCGTCTTTCAAACCGCCGATCTTGAACTCGGTTTCCACGGCGAACGGCTTGATATTCACCGCCAGCAGCAGGTGGCCGCCGGCGGGATACCGGTAAACCGCGGCGTTCACCATCGGGAAAATCCGTTCCCGGGGCCGGAATTCATCCGGGCTGTATGCGATGGACTGGGGGATATCGCCGTTCAGCAGCGCCGGCGCAAGTTCCTGCATCTGGCGGCAGATGGCTTGGAGTCCGTCCCAGGCATCTGCGCCTACGGCGGCGCTCAAGGTGAAGTACAACAGGCCCCGGGCGCCGTAAATCACGGCGCTATAGGCCTGGCAAAGCATGTGCGCCTTGCTCATCCCAATTGGCTGTTTTTGAGGAGCAATCAAATTTATCACCGGAATAAACCACATGATTTTATGATCGCGCCGGCAGCGTTCGCGCAAGTCGCAGGCATAATAAGCCGTGCCCAGGCCGGGATCGTTGTAAACGTCGCCGCCGACATGCGGATTGGGATACACGTCATAACCGATAATATCGCCCCAGCGCGTCCAGTTGTCGCCCGCGGGAATCTGCCGGGCGTAGCCGAAGATCAAGGGCCGGTAGGGATCTAGCGGGCGCACCGTCTTCCAGTACCATTCGGCCACGGCAATTCGGTCCTCGGCCACCGGCAGGTTGGGCTCATCCTGGTTGTAATAACCGATGAAATTCTTATATTCCCTCAATAATTTAATCTTGGTTACCGCATCCGGCTCAAGCTGGTCGTATAAAGCCCGCCGGATTTTCAGCCGCTCCCCCAGCGGCAACGTGTCGGGATGGGGCGGTTTGAATGTGCTTAAAGGATGCGCCACCCTGGGGTAAGACCAGGTGATGACGTTCAAGCCGTATTTTTCCGCCAGCCGCATGTAGCGGTCCAGGTTTTCCTTTTCCCCATGCGTCCGGATCAGCGTGTTCAACCCGGTTTCGCCGAGATGCCGGAAAACATACTCGTCGTCGTCGTCGCACACGCCGGCATCCAGACGCCCCTGCAGCGTATGGCCGAATATGCCCAACGCGAACAACGGCTGGCCGTCCTTGAGCATTATCCCCCTGGCATAATCCATTTTAATCTCGCGCCCCGGCCGCGGCGCCAGCCGGCGTACTGTCAGTGGCCGGGCGGCCAGTTCCCGGTCCCCGGCCAGCAGCCGCACGGTGAGCGGATTATCGCCCTCCTCCAGCGCCGACAGCGGGATCGCGGTCGCCAGGCGCGGCGCCAGCGCCGACACGCCCGCCAGCCGCGCGCCGGCGCGTTCGATTGCAAGCCGCAGGCCCTGCAGGGTTTCCGCGTCCAGCGCCAGTTCAACCTGGATTACCGCGGCCGTTTCCGCGGTGTAATAACTCCGTTCGACATAGGCATCGCGGATGACGTTTAACGCCGCGCTGTCCGCGATTTCCCGTACCGCCAGCAGGTTGGCCGGGTTGGCCGGATCGGTCAACAGAATCCTGACGCGCCGCGGCCGCCAATCCGCGCAAGGCACTTTCAGGGTCAATGATTGGGGCCCGTCCAGAGCCATCGCTCCGAAATCGTGCTTGACCTCCGCGCCGTTTACGAGGTCCAGGACCGCCACCGCCGCTTTGCCGGCGACCGGCGAGCCCGTGTCGAGTTGGAGCGACAGGCCAAAATAATTGCTGCCGCCCTCCCGCATGAAACCGGTGGCATCAGCTTCCCGCAACAACGGCACAAACGGCGCCGCCGGCTTGAACCCGCCGAGCTCGGCCGTCGCGGCAAAATTTTTAAAATCATGGGGACCGCCTTGCATGCCGGGCCGCAGCATGCAACCCAGCCGCCGCTCGTCCTTCGGGGCCTGGGCGGCGTCAAGTTCGATATCTATGAAATTCCGCAGTACATTGATCTGCATGCCCGCCAGGTCGGCGCAGTCCAGCGCAAACCAGGGGATGGCGGCTTCCGCCGTCCACCCATCCGCATGGCGGATGGTTGCCGAACGCCAGGGTGCGCTCCAGGTTTCATCGCGCGCGCCGCCCGATATAAGGCGCTTGTCATGCTGCACATTGGCGAAACTGAGCGCAAAATGATAATAAGTCCGGCTGACCGGGTCCGGCCGGATAAATATCTCCATGGCATCATCCGTGAATACCGGTCCGTCGCGCTGGAAAACGCGCTGCTGCACGTGCGGCATGTTCGGGTTGCCGCAATCGAAAGCCAGGTACAGCCACTCCCGGTCGTATGCCAGCCGGATAATATTGCGTCCATCTGCCTGATCACCGTCCGGCGGATACAGGCAGGCGACCTGCGGAGGCGCCTGCCAGCAAGCATCATCAAGCACGCCGTCTATCACCGGCGCCGGAACGCAGGCTGGAATGTTTATCGGCGGCGCGGCCTCCGCCGCCGCGCCCGAATGCATAACCAGGAATAATCCCGCGCACAGTCCCGCCCATGCCGCATGTTTCCACATAATCCCTCCTGCGTCGAATAAACGCCCCGCTCCGTCACACTGTTTCACCCTCGATAATCTCCCAAGGCAGCGCCTGGGCCGGCGGCTGGCGGCCGGTACGAACCCATTCCAGCAGCTTGCGGACAGCCGTCCGGCCCAGTTCCCGCAAAGGCCGCGCCAGGCGGGTTGGCACAGGCGCCGCGCAGTCCATGGTAAAGTGATCATCCTCCGTCAGGAGCGCGATATCCGCGGGCACCCGGCGTTTCTTCCGCCGCAGCGTCGCCAGCACGGATTCGTACAATGGTCCGGAAACGCAGACCGCCGTGAAAGGCGCTTTCAAATCCAAGGCCGTTTCAAGCCGCGCATTAAAATCATCGCCGCTGAAAATCAACCCTTCATCCAGGCGCAGCCGGCGCGCGCGCAAAGCAGACATGAACCCGCGCATTTCCAGTTCCACCCCGCGCGCCGCTGCCGGACTTTTTTCCGCCAGCGCAATTCGCCGGTGTCCGCGCCGCACCAGATATTCCGCCGCCCGGCGGCCTTCGTCGAACAGGTCGGCCGACACGGAACAGGCCGCATTGTCTTTTACCCCCAAATCAACTCTCACCGTCTTGACGCCAGCCTGGCGCAGGGCTTGCAGGGACGAACCGCAAAACTCTGCCGGGTTGATCCAGATCACGCCGTCCAGGCGCGCCTGGCGGACTTCGCGCACAAGGGCGGCATCCCGCGCGCCGGTGTTGATTAATTGCGCCAGGTATCTGGCCGCCGACAATTCTTCGTAAATTCCGCTCAGGATCGTCATGTAAACGCGGTCGAAATGAATCATGCTGGCGCTGGACACTACCAGGCCCGCACACCCGGCGACGCCGCCCGCCCGCGCAGGGCTGACGATAAATGTCCCCAGGCCCGGCCGCGAGATCAATATGCCTTCCGCTTTCAATTGCCGCAGGGCCTTCATGACGGTCGGCACGCCGACCTGGTATTGGCGCGCCAGGGCGCGGACAGACATGAATTTTCCGCCGGGTCCGCCGTTGCGCGCCGCCAGGCTGGCCATCTGCTGCCGCAGCCGCACGTGCAAAGGCACCGAATCTCTGTCGTTCCGTTCAACCATAACGCATCCGGCAAGTTTTCAAAGGCGCGCTTCGCGTCCGCGGAAGCCCGGGATTTTCACACGCAGTCTTGCAACACCAAATTCATCCCGGGGATTCGGTTCAAGACCGCATGCCGCCAACCGTTAAACACTGTGTAAGAATTAAGTTAACAGTTGTTTACGCTTCTGTTTTCAAGTTGTCAAGGGAAATTTGCGCGACGGGAAATTTGCGCGACGGACAGGCTGGCAGGCGGGGCGGCGTCACCCCTGCAGAAGACGGCGCGGTGCGCCATGTCTGCGGCAAGGGCCAGGCAGCGCTAAGATGTGTTTGGGCTCCTGCAGCCAGCGCCCCAGACGGCTAAACCGCCGCGGCCCATAAGGGCGTTGATGCACAGCAAAACCGTCAGCATGAAGACCGTCCGCAACAGGAAAATATCCACCAGGCCGTCCATCGCCCCGCTCAACCATGGCGCAAAGGTATTCGCCAGCCACGCATCCTGCGGCCAATAGGGCGTTACGACAGGAAAAAACCAGGCGGGCGCAGTACACGCCCCCGCCGCAATACGGCTGGCTGCAGCCGCCGCCCGATCCCTACCCGTAATCCGCATTCAGCAGGCCGGCGGCCGTCTGGGACCGCATCAATGGACGCGAAACAAGGTGCCCTGCCGGACGAAGTATTCAAAAGCCCCCATGTCAACATTGGTCCCGAAGATGGCGGCGATCCGCGGATTGCCATCCAGGTCGCTGGTATCCGCCATCCAACTCTGGTTGGACCCGGCGTTGATGCATGGCGATTCCCGGGTCAGGCGGTAATTAAAGGCGCCGGCGGCCTTGAACTGCGGATTGCTGTCAATGTTGCCGTAAACCGATCCGCCGTTGGTGTATCCCAACCCGCAACTGTGGTAAGCCAGGGGTTGATAATCCGCCGTATTATTGTCCCAGGAAATACAGTTGTAATTGGTGCTGCGGAACGTTCCCCCCGCAACCGAAATGGCCGTGTTGGAGACAACCGTGCAATTATACAGTGTGCTGTAGCGCGCCCCGGCGCCGCCATTGCCGGAGTTGCCCGCCACCAGACAGTTATACGCTATGCATCCCTCCATCGCCTGGTTGGAATTGCCGGTAAATACCGAGTTGTACGCCGTCCCGTACCGCAAGCCCGCGCCGCCGTTCAGCGCATAATTATTCGTAACCAAACAATTATACAGCGTCACACTCTGCGCCCCGCCGCCATAATACGCGTTCGAGCATGCGCTGATAATGCAGTTGGACACCACCGCGGTCTGATCCACGTTCCCCAGAACCCCCGAGCCATACCAGCCATTTGTGCTGGACCGGCCATTGTAAATCGTGAAGCCGATCAGGGTGGAACTTGACACCATGCCGACGCATTTGACGTCCGGCGCGGTCTGGCCGGCAATCATCGTGTTCGCCGGATCATTGTTGGCGCTCCTGACCGTGATGGCCTTGGTCAGCGCAATCCGGAAAGTTTCCGGCGCGACCCGGATCGTCGCCGTTTTCGTGCCGGTATCATAAACGCCGTTGGACACCCAGACCGTGTCGCCGGCCGACGCTATGTCAATGGCATCCTGTATATTCGTGGCCGCATTCGCCCAGTTGGTGAACGGCGAAACGGGATCCGGACAATTGGCCGCCACGTAACGGTTCGTGGCGCTCGCCGCGCCGCCGGCCAGGGACAGCAGCATGATCAACCATTTGATTTCAGAGCGCATTCGATACCTCCTCGTTCAACATGCCTCCCAGGCAATTTAAATTATCACAAATGCGGCATGCATCCAAAATGCGGGCTTCGCAAATTGCGCCACGCTCATAATGGACGGCAACTCATTCGAAATTCACCCGGCCGAAATATTCGCAGCTATGCACCCCGGGGGCTGGGCTCCAGAACCCGCCTTCCACAGCATTGTAACGGAATGAACGGAAAAAATTCACGTGCAACGTTTCCGGCACGCGGTCCAGACCCATGGCTTTCCATGGAATCCGCGCCTCGGCCAGCCAGTATCCCGGATGGACGGTCGAGGCAAACTGCCATGCCGGACGATAGTCAGCATATAGCATCTTGCCGCCGATGATCACCTGCTGGTCAAACCGGGCCCGCTTCGTGTTAAACCCGAACTGATAATAACAACCTTGCGCCTTGGGATAAAGCAGAATCCTCACGGCATCGTCGCCCGCCCATAAATTCCGCTCACCGCTGGCGGACGCCTCGATCCGGGCCGTATCGGGATCGGCGCAGGCGAAAGCCAGATAAAGCGCTTGATCATCGAACCGCGCGGCCGCGCCGGTTTCAACCAGCGCGTCGGTATGCCGCTCCCAATCCCGGAAATTCGAGCTGAAAGCGGCGCCCTGCCAATCGGCTTCATCCAGGACGCCATCGGGCTTGATCGGGCCGGTTGCGCGCTGGACGGACAGGACCCGCGGCTGGATATCGGACGGCGGTTCTTTCTTGAACTCCGGGGGCAAGGCCGCCGGCTGGTCGGTTAAATAATTCCGCAGCAGCGCTTTCCTGATTCTGGCTTCGCATGACGGTTCGTAAATATGATACTGCCACATCTCCGGATCGGTCAACCGGGTCCACGCCAGGGCATATTCGCCCCGGGCCATGTCGGCTTCAATTCCCTTGATCTGCGATTCCAATGCGTCCATTTTAGCCTGCGAGAACTGCGCGGCATTGTTTTGAATGAATGTCCGGATGGATTGAATCACCTCCGCTATCCGCGCCGTCCATTCCGGAGCGAGCGGGTCGGTCCGGTACCCGGTGATTTGGCAGTCCGGCGAATCCGACTTGAAAGCCAACACTCCGAAGGGCTCCAGGTCCAGCGGCAACTCCGCTGGATTTTGCCCGACGCTTTTTCCGTCCGGCACGGTGACGATGTCCCCGCCATGCTCGATCGCAAGCGCGCCCTTGACCGGCCACTGGCAGGGATTGGCCGCGTAAAACCAGACGCCATCGGCGCGTTGGAGCCGGCGGATCGCCAGATTGGTGTCCAGCCGCGTATCCAGGACGGGGCTGAACAATTCCGCGGGCAGGACGGTAATGACACGCACGATGCTGCGCAACGCCTGCTCATGACCGATCGGCAACGCCAGATCGGAAAAACCGTGCGCAATGATATCGGGATCGCTGACGATCAGGGCCTGCGTGACCGGCTCCCGCGCATTCAGTTCGCCAAATTGACTGTGGCAGCGGACAAGCTGCCGCGTCATTATCCAGTCCGAGCCGTCTTCCAGGCTGGGAATTTTTGAGGCATCCCCTTTCCTGCCCCCGGGCCCGTTAAACCAGCTCTCATTCCAGTCGGCAAAGAGCATGACATACCGGCGCGCCGGCGTGGCGCGATTAAACAGGTCGGTGTATTTGACGGCCGTCTGCCCGAGCCAGGTATAGGCATCCTGGGTGGAATTGTAAGGATTGGTCTTGCTGCGCAGCCAGGCGATTGACCAGCGCCCGACGAAGACGCCAGGGATGGCATTCAAGCCGGGCAGGCTGATGCCGAAATTCCTCAAGTACTCATCCAGCCCGATTTGTTTCAACTCCAACTCCTCAAACAACACCGGGACGCGGTTGCTGCGCATGAAAAGCGTCAGCGCCGGCGTCATGGCCAGGGACAAATCCGCGCGTTGCCGCCGGATGGCGGCGGCGGCTTCGGTGAAAAATCCGGTCAGGGCGGCGCACCGCCAATTCAGAAACTCCGCCCGCAGCGCGGCATCCCGCTCCAGCCGGTCCGCGCGTTTCCGGAAGCGGTCCGGATCACGGGAAGACACGCCGGTCTTGGCCCCGTCGCCCCGCTCAAAGAGTCCGAAGGTGATATCGTCATAACTGGAGTACAGAGCGTCCATCTGTCCATCATGCGGGGCAAACCCCGGGATGTTCCAGACCACGGCCCGCGGCCCCAGCCCCGTATGCACGCCCCGGCAGGCTTTTAAATCGCCGAATGAACGTATCAGGTCGCTCATCAATTCCATGTATTTTTCCCTGACCTGCGGATGCAGCCAGTTGTAGGAGGCCACCTGGTCGCCCTCCCGGTTAATCATATGCAGCGTATCGGCGCCGGCGGCAACTTCCGGGTTGGTCGCCTCGGGATGGTCTATCGCCGGCGGAGCCACCCAATCCACCTCGGTGAAAAATTGCATGCCGTTCTTGTCCATGAACTGCGCCAGCATCCGGCGCCAGCATTGGCTGATGCGCGCGGTGCGATATTCCGGCGCCGGCAGATACATGGCGGTTTTATCGCTGTATTGATAGCACCCCATCAGCAACAGGTTGCGGCCGCAGAACTTGTTGTATTGCATGTACCGGTCAAACACATCGTAAAACCACTCCAGGTACATCAGATGCCAGGCCATCAGCGGCAGCTTCATTTCCGCCGGGTAGTCCGGGTTGTCTGCGGAACCGATGCGGCCGACGCCGAATACATTCCCCACGCCCCCGTAGCTTTTGACGTTTTCGGTGTATTGTCCGAACGCGCGGCTGCGCCCGGCGGCCAGCTCCGGCAGACGCCCCTTGACCCGGTAGATGTTCAGACGGCTGGCCGCGCCTTTCTCGTGATTCCGGTGATTGACAATATCCACCGAGTGGACGCCCGGATCGGCCACGTGCAGCCACTGGAGTTTTTCCATCTTGCCGGTTGGCAGGGAACGCCCTCCCGTCTCCGCCCCGCTGGCGGACTGGCAATTGTTCCATACGCCGGTTTGCTTGCCGTTGATCATCACCTCGATCAGCCGCTTGGCATCGTTGGGGTATTCCACCTCCATCAGGTAAAAATCACCCGGATGCTTGAACTCGATACGATACGAAAACCCCGCTTCGCGGCGCCAGCTTGCCGTCTCCCGGTAACGCAATCCCGGTTTGCTGACAATCACCGGCGTTTTGATTTCGCCCTCCGCCGGGCAGGATTCGAAACTGGGATGCGGATCGCCGGCATCCGTAAAATCAATCGTGTCTTCCAGTTCCAAATCCAGGCCTTCGGTGTAGTCCCGGCCGGTGATGATTTTGCCCCCGGCGTTGGGAATGACTAGGAAAGGCTCGCGCGCGCGCGTCTCCATCGCATTCCCGGTTTGATCCAGGAGCGCCAGGGCGATGACATGGACGCCGCCGGCCAGCCGACCGAGGTCCACGCGATAAACGGCGTCAAGTCCATCCGCCGCACTCTCGGACACCCGGCCTTCCTTCAGCGGGGTAACCCGGCCGGCCCGGCAAAGTCCCGCGCGATAGCCGACTGCCGGATGTTTTTCCCGCAGGCCGATGGGAATGCGGACTTCCATGACGACATTGCTGGTTTCGGCAAATGCCAATTCGCGGCCGGCGGGATTGGCCAGCACCAGGCGGCCCTGGTATTCCGGCATCCAGAAATCCGTCCGCCCTCCCTTCAAACCCTGCTTCATTTGCGCCCGGGTCAGCGCCGCCGTTTGCGCGGCCGCCGGCCAGCCCGCCGCGTCAAACCCGGGCCGGCTCCAACCGGGCGGCGCTGTGTAATTATATTGCCACCCCGGACCGGTGGTAACGCCCACCAGCTCACCGGATGCCATCACGATCCGGGCTTGGAAATAAAAATACGGCGGCAGGACATGCTGTTCCACATAGCCGCCCACTACATTGGTTCCCGGAACCAGAAACGGCGTTATGTCCAGTGTATGCCCGTTCAGGCGATGGATGGCCGGCTGGGGCAGGCGGACCTCCCGGCCGTTCACATACAAACTGGCCTGGTTCCTGGTATGCCCGTAAAATGCCGCGCCGGCGACATCCGCGATTGCGCGCCAGATTTTTCCAGGCGGCACGACAAATTCGTACCGCGCATAAACCTTGTGCAGCGGTTCCGTGATTTCCACGGACGAAATTTCAATCCGGGTTCCCGCCGGACCCCGGATGGCGAATTCCAGGCTGCCGGTGCCCGCCACCGCTGATGCCAGCGCATTTTTCTTGCTGTCGTAACGGCGTTTCCCTCCGGATGTAACATTTTGAAACTCCATCCCCTGCCCGTCCCTGATCTCCCTCCCGGGGACGGGCCCGCCATTGACGCTGGCCAGCGTCGGATCGCGGTAGACGCAAGTCCATTCGCAAGCCGCCGATTGGCGCGCCGCCAGTTTAACCGTGAAGTAGCGGGGATAGGTCTGGATTTTGAAATCCGGCCGGGCCTGGTCATGTTTCCCCCACGCCAGGACGGCTTGGTCGGCGGCCAGGGTAAAAACCAGCCTGCCATCCCGGACGGCGGGATTGGTTACCCCGGTAAACCCGGAAAATTCAGCCATGTTTTCCCCGGCTTCAAAGACCGTGACCGGGAAGACGGCAGAGGCATCCAAGAGCAGGGATTTGCCGAAAAACGTTTCGTTGAGCGGCGGATCATCCTCGATATTCTGGCCCCGGCCGGGAATTGCGGCCGCACCACATACAATCACGATCAAACCGGCCATGCCAAGACGTGTATTCATAACTTGATTTTCCCCCGGTGGGCGTTACAATGCAAGCATGATCATTATGCGGATTTTACCCGTAAATGCAACTTTCGGGTATTGTCTGTTCCGTCTGAAAGATTGTCTTTAACGCCAGATTTATTTACGAGAAGCCGCTGATGGATACCTTGGCGCATGCCGTCCGGTTCGATCACCATCTTGACGCCGCCAATCCGTTCAATGTGCGCTGCGCGGAATACCCGCGGCCTACTCCGGTTTTTTCCGCCGACAGTCATTACGACCTGCAAATCGGCGTTATCTTGCGCGGGCGCGAAGAAATTGTTTACGCGGACCAACGCCTGAGCGCCGGTCCGGGACAAATCTGGCTGACATCCTGTTGGGAGCCGCACGCCACCCGCCTGACCAGGCCGTCCCAACGCATCGTCATCACCATTTCCCCGGAATTCATCGGCCATGCCGCCCCTTTCGGGGAAGTGGATTGGCTGGCGCCGTTTTTCGCGCCGCCGGCCGACCGGCTGCGCGTTTCAGCTCCCGGTCTGCGCCGGCAGGTTATCCTGATCGGCTCAAAGATTTATCAAACCGCCAGAACGAATCCGCCGGCGCTTGGCCAACGCTCGCTGCTCTGGCTGCAAATCCATGAACTGCTGCTGCTGTTGATCGCCCATTGGCATCGTCCGGCCGCCCGGCGGAAACCGGCGCCGCGTCTGCAAAATCTACAGCGCATCGTGCCCGCGATCAAGCGGTTGAAATGCCAGCCGGCCGCGCCCTACAGGTTGAATGATGCGGCCCGGGAATGCGGATTAAGTCCCAGCCGGTTCCGCAGTGTTTTTGGCCAAACCATGGGCCAGTCTTACCGGCAATTCGCGCTCCAGGCCAGACTCTCGCGCGCCGCGTGGCTGCTGCGTTCAACCGCTGAACCAATCAAGCGCATCGGCATGGATTGCGGCTTCGCCAATTTGCAGCATTTTTACCATGTTTTCGGCAATCACTTTCACTGTGCGCCGTCGCAATACCGCGATCAGGCCATGGTTCATGCCCCGCGCTGAAAATGGGGAACATTCATGCTTAATGGATGGACGGCCATACCGGATTTTCAGTCCATCCTTGACATTCCAATCACTTATTGACACATTTTCTTGCATAAATATGCGTCCTCGGACAGTGCCCGGAGATTATTGCCAGATTTTTGCATCGCGCAATTTTACCCGCCTTATTCCTGCTTGAAATCATTGAAACGCTAAACTCAAAATTAAGGGAATATAAAATGACAACCAAGAGTTTTGCTTTATGCAGGCGCGGCACGCAGATGTTCGGCGCAGTGATTTTACTGGCTTGCGCATTGGCGGCGGATTCCGCGCGGGCCGCCACTTATTACGTGGCGACGAACGGAAACGATACTGCGGCCGGGACCGATTGGACTACCGCGCTGCTGACTATATCCAATGCTGTGGCCATGGCTGACGGCGGGAACGATGTGGTTGTGTTGTCCAACGGCGTGCATTACCTGTTCGACCAGATTTTCATAACCAACGCCATCGTGGTTCGCGGGATGACCACCAACCGGAACAACGTCGTTGTTAACGGCAATTTCCCGGCCAACACCAACCGCTGTTTTTTCCTGGAGAATGCCGGCGCGGAGGTGGCCGATCTCACCATCATCAACGGTTTTGCGGCCGGGGACGAATTCCCCTATGGGGCCAACGGCTCCAAGGGCGGCGGCGTGTACATCAACACCAACGGCTGCGTCAGAAACTGCCTTGTGACCGGCAATACCGCCACCAATTCCGGCGGCGGTATTTATTTGTACCGCGGCGGGATAGTGACCAATTGCGCCATCAACGACAATGTGGTCAGCAATTCCACGTCAGCCACGCAGGGCGGCGGAATTTACTTGTACAGCGCCGGTAACGTTTATAATTGTATTGTCAGCAATAACCGGACAATGGGCTATACCGACACCTATAGCGGCGGCATGCATGTATTTTCTACTGTCTCGGTCGTCCAGGATTGCCAGATTCTGAATAACCGGTCGGTATCGCGGGGCGGCGGGGTATATCTTCTCGGCGGATTAGTCAGCAACTGCCTGGTTCAGGGCAATTCCGTGGATAATGGCGCAAATCATGGCGGCGGCGGAGTTTATAATAACAAAGGGACCGTCGCCAATTGCCGGATTATCGGCAATGACGCCGGGCCGGGCGGAAGCGGGGGCGGCATCAGGATGTGGCAGAATAATCATCAGTTAGTGCAGAATTGTTTCATTATCAGCAATACCGCCTGGCGGGGCGGCGGGGTTGCCTGGAGCACGGCCGACGGGCAGATTTTTAATTCGCTGATCGCGGGAAATACGGCTACCGATGGCGGCGGAATGTTGATCACCGCTGGCGGCACAGCGGTCAACTGCACCGTGGTCGGCAATATAGCGACGAACGGCGGAGGCGGAATCCTGAATTACGGCCAGGCGGTCAATTGCATCATTTATACCAACCAGACGCTGCTGGCGGATCCGGCTTTCCAGAACTGGACCAACTCCGGAACGGCGGCCGTTTACAGCAATTGCTGCACGGCGCCCTTGGCCGGCCTGCCGGGGACCGGCAATATCGAATTGGATCCTTTGTTTACTGACTATAATGCCTTGGATTGCCGGATCCGGGACGCTTCGCCCTGCATTAACGCCGGCTTGAACCAGGACTGGATGTTGGACGCCGTGGATTTGGCCGGCCAGCCCAGAATCAGGCATAAATTCGTGGACATGGGCGCTTACGAAACGCTGTTGCGGGGAACCATCATAACGATCCATTAGCCTCTTGCGGCAATAAAAGGAAAAGTTGAATGAAAATAACCTGCTTCAAAGCGGCGTGTTTGGCGGCCGCGTTGTTGTATTGCGGAATGATTTTACCGGGCGCGGCCGAGAGCGTGCGTGAAAAATATGCAAGGTGGGCGCAAGCAGCCCTGGAACGCATGGAGCAGGAGGGGCTGGGCAAAGAAAACCGCATCCTCAAGGCGCAGGCGATCAAGGGCGCCGCGGCCAAGCCGGTTCCCTGGCCGTATGCCACGGAATTTTTCCCCTATCAATGGGATTTTGCAGACGGCACGCTGAGCGGCATCAATGAGCGGGGGGGGGATATACAAAATCTTGATGCCAGGGATGGGAAATTGAATTTTACCACCGGCCCCAAGCCGGGCGGCGGATATTTCGCCTGGGGAAATTTTAACCCGACTAATCCCGCCATCAATTTCGGCTTCAACAAACACAACCTTTGCCCGGCGTTGAACTATATTGAAGTCCGTTTGCGCCAGAGCCTCCCGGAAAGCAAATGGCAGGTATACGTCAAAAGCCAACTCCGCGGGATCGCCGCTTCCAGTGAAGAAACGGTCAAAGGGACCGAATGGCAGACGGTGTTGTTCCGGGTGCATTATTTAAATCCGCCTTTTACGGGCATAAAAGTCGAAACCACTACGCCGGGCAACGAAATCGCCATTGACTGGGTCAAACCGCTGTTCAACGGCGGCCGGCCCTGTTATCGGAAAACCATCACCTTGCCGGCGGATGTAAGCTGGGCAAAATGCTCGATCGCCAGCGGCCCGTTTTACAAGTTGTACGTAAACGGGAAATTGGCGCTCGATTCCGGTCGGCGGAATTTATGCTCGCGCCAGATGTGGAATTACGATCTGGACCCGGCGCTTTTCCAGGCCGGCACTAATGTGATTGCGCTGGAAAACGAAATGATTGCCGGCGGGATGGAGGTGGTAGGCGTATTGCTCTTGGACGGCGCATTGGTTTGCACGGACGGCTCCTATCACAGGTTCGACACCGACACCTCCTGGAAATTCAAGCAGGGGCTTGAAAACCTGGATTGGACGGCGCCGGAGTACGACGATAGCGGCTGGGATAAAACCACGCTTTTCCATAACCAGACAACCAATAATCCCCTTTCGGCTTTCTGGTTTAACCCGTCTTACAAGGGTTGCATAGAGGTCAGGCCGCACGATGGCCGCGCCCAGCCGGTCTACGGCGGCAGGGAAACCGTCGCGCTGGACGTGTCGGTGAGTCGCCGGCTGAAAGCGCTGCCGGAAATCAGCTGGCAGGTTTTCAACGAAATGGGCGATGGCTTCCACGCGTTCGATACCCTGATCAAAGCGGGCCGGCTGGAATTCGATAACCCTGATGCTTCCGCACCTATCGCACGGCTGGCATTCAGCCCCGGCGAACTCCCGGCCAACGCCGCCTATGCCGTGGTGTTCCGCCTGACGGAAAACAACAGGGAAACAGATAAACGCCGCTATGAAATAGCGGTCTGCGGCCCGATTTCCCAGCCCGTAGTTGACAACCCGGAAAGCTATACCAATGGCATGGAACTTGCCCTGGTCTGGCACACCGATGCGGCGGCGCCGCAGCCGGAGGGCGAATTCATCTCCTGTGACGGATTTTCAAAACCGCAGGAAAGCAAGGTGATCGAAACGCCGCTCGGCAAATTCCGCACGCCGTACGATGAACAGAATCTCGGCACCATGGGCGGCCCGCCGGCTAACTATATTTCCTTCAAATACACGGTCAAAAATCCCGGCAGGCCGCATGTCGCCCTGGCGGAATATCCCGACGACACCGAGCGCATGCAGGAAATGCGGTTGAATGACTCTCCGCCCTGGCCGGGCAATTGCACCCTGGGCAACGATACCGTGATCCTCGGCCATGGCCATCCGCTGACCCATGAAATCCGGCGGCACCACGCGGTCTTTTTTCCGAATGAAATCAACGGCACGGTTACGTTTCTGCAGTTGGGCCAGAGAAACTGGAGCCCGGACAAGGCGGCGCGCGTCGGGAAAATATGGATTTATGAAATCCTGAACGATATTCCCGCGCGCAGAATCACTGACGCGCCGGGCCCGCCCAAATGGCTGGGACAGCAGCCGGAAGCCGGCCCCCGCCAGGTAATGCATAGCTGTTTCAGCAGCCCGATCTCGGATTTCATCCGGTCGAATTTGATTCTCAGCGATACGCCCAATTTTTACCGCAATTGGATGGTCACCGGGATTAACATCATAAAACGGCTGCGTTTTGCCGGCGAAAATTCATACCACTTCGGTCAATTTATGTACGACCACGTGATGTACCCCAGCGAGTTCTCGGAGTACACGGCGCTGGGCGGGCATTACGCCGGGCAGTTGCGCGATTGCGGGGTG
>JAXGSX010000044.1:0-16853 GCA_040775225.1 Kiritimatiellia bacterium
CCCGCGCCTACTTGAACGAGCATTATGCCGAGGAAATTTCCCTGGAACAAATCGCCCGGCGCCTGCGCATCAGCCCGTTTTATCTCTCCCACCTGTTCAGCCGGGAAAACGATTTTTCGTTCCTGGAATACCTGACCAACCGGCGGATGCAGCAAGCCAAGCTGCTGCTGCAATCGGGGAAGCACTCGATCAAGGAAGCCGCCCATGCCGTCGGCTACCATGACGGCAATTACTTTTCCAAGGTCTTCCACCGCCACTTCGGGTTCGCCCCGCGGGAGCTGCGCTACGCCGCCCGCCGTTAAACCTGAATCCGACATTCAGGTTGAATGTTCTCCCGCGGCCGCTGGATGCGCAAAATTTTACCCGAAATGGCAAATTCCTCCTCTTGCATTTCCGCCTGCTCCGCCGCACAATGGCGGGAAAGGGAGAAAGAGCGCTGACTGCCAAAGATTCAAATTCCTTGAGAATTTACGGATAACCAAAACCTGAAAAGGAGACCAAACCATGCCGAACGCCAAGCTCGCTTATGCAGTCTGGCCCTGGGGACTGAAGGAAAAATCGCAGATGATCGCCGCCTTGAAGGACATGCAGGCGGTCGGCTGCAAATATTTCGAGAGCGTGGCCACGGCGGTTGACCTCTTCCGCGACAGCCTCAAGGAATTCCAGGATATCGTCAACGAACACCAGGTATTTCCGGTGAGTTTTTATTTCTGGAACCGGGGCGACCGCCAGAACGATGTGGCCACGGTGGAAAAGTCCCTGGATTTCCTGGCCGCGAACAACATCCAGCGCATGAACGTCCAGGCGGCCGGCAAGAAAGGCGGCGGGGCCACGCCGGAAGAATTACGGCTGACGCTGGAAACCCTGCAGGCCATCGGCAAGATCGCCAAACCTTACGGGATTCTGCCCTGCATTCATCCGCATGCCAACACCCTGGTGATGTTTGAAAATGAAATTGACTTCATCATGCAGAACACCGACCCGGCGGAAATCGGATTCGGCCCGGACACCGCGCATATGACCGTCGGCAAATGCGATCCGGTGGCCGTCACCAAACGCTACGCCCGGCGCGTTGGCTTTACGCATATCAAGGATGTGCGCAAGGAGCAGAAAACCGAGGGCGACTTCGGCAGCAGCCGCGGTTTTGAAGTCTTCAGTTCGTTCCTGGAACTCGGCCAGGGCGAAGTCAACCTCACGGGGTTTTTGAAAGTTCTGGAAGATGCCGGGTATGACGGCTACCTGACGATCGAACTGGACAAGGCGCCGGTATCCAACCGGGACAGCGCGGCGGCCAACATGGCCTACATGCGGAAACTGGGGTACGCATGAGGAAGGTTTGACGGTTCACGGTTCAACGGTTGTTTGAGGTTTAAACGCCCAAATGTGTCACCGCCTCACCCCCTGAACCGTGTACCTCTCTCAACCCCTGAACCCAGAACCTCTCTCAACCCCTCAACCCTGAACCTTTCAACCTGCAAACAAGGAGTGATACACATGCAATCCGACATCCTGGCGATCAACGGCGGCAAACCGGCAATTCCGGCGGGACTACTCAAGAGCTGGCCGCCGATTGACGCGATTGACCGTAAACTTGTGATGGCTTCCCTGGAGGGCGGCGCGCACACTTTCGGCCCCAATGCCAAGGCCTTCCAGGAGGAATTCGCGGCCTGGAACGGCAACAAGTACGCCATCTACACCAACGGCGACACGGCCGCCCTGCACATGGGCCTGGTTGGCTGCGGTTTGAACGCCGGCGATCACGTGCTGGCGCCGGCCTATTCCTGGAGTTCCAGCGCGACCTGCATCCTGCACAACAATTGCATCCCGGTCTTTGTGGACATTGACTTTGACACCATCAACATTGATGTCAAAAAAATCGAAGCGGCCATCACCAAAAAGACCCGGGCCATCATCGTCGTGCACCTGCACGGCCTGACGGTCAACATGGACGCGGTCATGAAAATCGCCCGCAAGCACAATTTGTATGTCATTGAAGACGCCTGCCAGGCACATGGGGCGTTGTTCAAGGGACGCAAGGCCGGCACGCTCGGCCATTGCGCGGCCTTCAGCTTCAATCAGAACAAGTGCCTGTGCGCCGGCGAAGGCGGCATGTTCGTCACCGACGACGAGGAAATCTACAACAAGGCCAGAATGCTCTGGTCGTTCGGCGAAACGCGCACGCCCATGGAATCGCGCGATTACCATGCCTACGCCCTGGGCTGGATGTATCGCGGCAACGACCTGACCGCCGCCTTCGGCCGCGCCCAACTGACCAAGATGGACCGCTATCTCAATGTGCAGCGGGAAAACGCCGCATTGCTGCTGGATTTGCTGAAGGGCACACCCGCGCTGATCCTGCCGGCCGAACCTCGGGGCCACACGCATAACTGGTACAATTTTACCAGCCGGATTGACATGCGCGCGGCGCGCTGGACGGGTGACAAAAAAATGTTCCGCAACGCCGTGATGGCGGCGCTCAAGGCCGAAGGCGCGCAGGTGGGCGTCTGGCAGAATTTCATCCTGCCGGCCATGACCGTCTTCCAGGCCCAAAACGCCTACGGCCATGGTTGCCCCTGGCATTGTCCCCTGACCAAGCCGGTCAAATACGATCCCATGGCTTATCCCGTGGCGCAACTGCACACGGACACGCATTTCGGCATGACCTATCCCCTGCGCGCGCCGAACGGCAAAGGCGCGGTGCGCGCCACCGCCCGGGCGTTCCGGAAAGTGTTCAACAATCTGGACCAGCTGGACGTGGAAAAGCTCTGCGCGCCGAAAAAGAGATAATATGCAAGCCGGATTTGCGGAAATTGACATCACTCCCCCGCCGGGGACCCGTAAAATCGGATGGCTGAAGGAAATCATCGGCGAACGCGCGCTGGACCCGTTGCAGGCGCGCGCCGCCGTCTTCGACAACGGCGCGGATCAACTCGGCTTCATTCAACTTGATTTGCTCAGCATCCGTGGGACTCAAGTCAATCAAATCCGGCAGCGCCTCATCGCGGAATACGGCTTTCCCGGCGAGCGCGTGATGGTGGCCGCCACCCACAACCATGCCGGGCCGGCCGTGGCCAAGCTCGGCGATGTGGCGCGGGATGAAGCCTATACCGCGGAATTGCTGGTCAATCGCTGTGTTGCCGTATTCGGGGCGGCGCTGCGCAACCGGGCGGAGGCGGAGGCGGGCTTCGGCTGCGGTATTGAAACCGGCCTGGCCTTCAACCGCCGGATGATCATGCGCGACGGCACGGTCAAAACCCAGGTTGCGATTTCGCCCGACGCTTTGTGCCTCGAAGGACCAACCGACCCGGAAGTGGGCCTGCTGGCCGCGCGCGGCAAGGACGGCAGACTCCTGGGATGCCTGGTGAATTTCGCCTGTCATCCGGTGCATCACGGCGGCGAAAAGGTTTTTTCGGCCGGCTATCCCGGCGTGCTGGCCGGCATCATGAAAAAACGCGGCTGTCCCGTGACCCTCTTCATGAACGGCGCCTGCGGCAATTTGATTCACTATGACTTGCTGAACCCCGGGGTCAGTCATTCCATGCAGACTTTGGGCGCGCGGTTGGCCGACCGCGCGACCATTATGCTCGCCGAACTGGGCTGGCGCGACCGGGTGGCGATGCGCGCGGCATCTAAAACCCTGCAACTGCCGTTCCGCAACCCTGCCGAGGCGGAAATCAAGGGGACGATCCGCGGCGCCCAGCGGTTTGTTGATCCGCGAATTTACGACCGCGGCATGCCGGCGCTTTGCGAAAAAATCCGCGCCCGCAAGACCAATCCGGCCGAAGTCCAGGTGTTGTTCATGGACGAATACGCCTGGGTCGGAATTCCAGCCGAGTATTTCGTCGAACACGGCCTGCGGATCAAGGAAAAAGGCCATCCTATCCGCGCCTGGATTGTGGGGCATGCCAACGGCATGCTGGGATATGTGCCGACGCGCCAGGCGTTCGAGCGCGGCGGATACGAAACCACGTTTGCCGGGTCCAGCCAGATGGCGCCGGAGACCGGCGACTTGCTGGCCGAGGCGGCAATTGGCCTGATTAAAGGATAATCCATGAAAAATTCAGCGACATCTTTCAAAATCGGCTGGGGTTCGACCGATCTCACGCCGGACAAGCCGGTGATGGTCGCCGGCCAGTTCCACGCCCGGGTCTCAGAGGGCGTGCTGGATCCGATCACCGCCACGGCGCTGGCGCTCGAGTCCGACAAGGACGCCCAGCGCGCCATCATGGTCAGTTGCGACCTGGTCGCCATCCCGGACAACCTGCTGGAAGCCGTCCGCGCGCAAATCCAGCGGCGCTTGCCGGAGCTTGACCCCTTGACCGTCTTTCTGAATGCCACGCATACCCACGCCGCGCCGGAGGTCCGGGTGGACAGCCAGTCTAAATTCGGCGGCGGCAATGTGCCGACGCGCGCGGGAGTGGAACTGGATGTGATGGATCCGGCGGAATATGTGGATTTTGCGGCGCGGCGCATAGCGGAAGCCGCGGCGGCGGCCTGGGAGTCCCGCGCACCCGGCGGCATCGGATTCGGCCTGGGCCAGGCGGTCGTCGGCCGCAACCGCCGCATTGCATATTATACCGGCGAAACCCGGATGTACGGCAAGACCAACGATCCGGAATTCAGTCATATCGAAGGCTACGAGGATCATGCGGTCAACCTGCTCTGCACCTATGATGCCGGCAAAAAGCTGACCGGCATGATCGTCAACCTGGCCTGCCCATCGCAGGTCAGCGAAAATTCCTACCTGCTCAGCGCGGATTACTGGCATGAAACCCGCATGGAACTGCGCCGGCGGTTCGGCGCCAACCTGTGCATTCTGCCGCAAAACAGCGCATCGGGCGATCAATCGCCGCACGTGCTGATCAACCAGGCCGCCGAAGCGCGCATGCTCCATTTGAAGGGCTTGACGGAACGGCTGCCGGAAAAATTGGACCACAACCTGGGCGCGCCCGAAGCCCTGCGCCGGGAAATCGCCCTGCGGATCGCCGATGCCATCGGCGCGATCCTGCCGGCGATTAACCGGGATATTGACATGGCCCCGGTATTCCGTCACCTGGCGGCAACCGTGGATCTGTCCCGCCGCAACCTGTCCCAGTCGGATGTGGACGAGGCGCTGGCGGAAGCGGAAAAAACGCGGGCGCGTTACGAGGAACTGCGCGCCGACCTGGCGGCGCATCCGGAAAAGAAGCAGGCGCCGCGCTGGTATGCCAGCATCACGGCCGCCTACCGCCGCGTGAAGTGGTACGAACGCGTGCCCGAGCGCTATGCCATCCAGCAAACACAGCCGCGCCTGCCGATCGAAGCGCATGTGTTGCGCCTGGGCGGAGTCGCGCTGGCCACCAATCCCTTCGAATATTACGTGGATTTCGGCATGCAGATCAAGGCGCGCAGCGCGGCCACCCAGACGTTGCTGGTGCAACATACCGGCGCGGGAACCTATCTGCCGTCCGACCGCGCCGTGGCCGGCAGGAGCTACGGCGCCGTCCCCGCCAGCACGCCGGTGGGCCCGGAGGGCGGCCGGGAACTGGTTGACTGGACCATCAACGCCATCAATCAACTGTGGGCATAACCCCCGCGGATGCGCCCGGCAGATTTGCCGGCCGCCGGGCGGCGGACACTAATCAAGGGCAAGCCATGACGACTGAATCTTCCGCTCACCAAAGTCCAAAACTGGCCATCCAGCTTTACAGCGTGCGTTCCCTGATGCAGGAAAAATTCAGGGAAACCCTGCGGGCGCTGGCGGCTATCGGCTTTGACAGCATCGAATGGTCCGGCGCTTACGGCGGCCTGCCCCCGGAGCAGTTGGCGGAGTTCCTGGGCCAAGCGGGATTGCGCGTTTCCGGCATGTTCGCCAACGCGCCCGGATTGCTGGATGCCGGGAGTCCCGTTTACGCTTACGCCCGCGCGTTAAAACCGGAATACCTGGCCGTCAGCCTGAATTTTGCGCCGGATAATTTCAAGGAACCGCTGAAGAAACTGCACGACATGCGGCAGACCGCGGCTGGCCAGGGCTTTACCCTTACCTATCACAACCATGCCAACGAGTTGCAGCAACTCCCGGATGGGCGGATGATCCTGGATGCGCTGTTCGAGGAAACCGCCGGCGCCGGCCAGCAATTCCTGTTCGACACCTTTTTCGCGTTTTACGCCGGGTGCGATCCTCTGGCCTATCTGCAAAAATATGCCGGACGTATCCCCCAGATTCATTTCAACGACCTGGATCCGGCCGGGCATTCCAGCCCGCCGCCGGCCGGCAACAGCCAGGATTTTTCCACCGAGCTGGGCGCCGGCTGCATGGATTTGCCGGCCATTTACCGGACCGCCGCCGCCACCGGGGTCCGGTGGCTGACCCTCGAACAACACCGCCAGCGCGACAATCCCCTGGACAGCGCGCGCCGGAATTTTGCATATTGCCGGAAAATGATGCGCAATGCGGAAGACGAGATGCGGGGCCAAACATGATCCCGTATCGCACTATCAAGGAGACCACACCATGAAACTATCCGTCATGTCCTACACCCTCGGCCGCACCGGCTGGTTTAAAGACAATAAATTGGATGACTTGAAAAAAATCTGCAAACTGGCGGCGGAGATCGGCACGGACGGTATTGACTGGGTGACCACCCACGGCATGGATCCGAAGGAAATCCGGCAAGCCATGGCTGACCACGGTTTGAAGACCGTCTGCTATACCTTCAGCGCCGCGGGCCTGAATCGCGACAGTTGCGCCGAGCGCTGCGCCGGCGCGGATACCGCGCGCGCCACCATTGAAACCGCCGTCACGCTGGGCACGGACAAGGTCATGCTGGTCACCCCGGGCAAACCCGGCGTGCCGCGCGACATCAGCCGGAGGAATTACATCCGCGGCCTGCAGGAATGCGCCGCCTTCGCCCGCCAGGCCGGCGTGACCATGACCATCGAAAACTTCCCCGGCAGCGACAGCCCGTTCGTCATCTCCAGCGACGTTCTCGAAGCCGTCCGGGAAGTGCCCGGCTTGAAACTGACCTACGACAACGGGAACACTGCGCTCGGCGGGGAAGACCCGGCCGTGTCGTTCACCCGCTGCGCCGGCCACGCCGCGCATGCCCATTTCAAGGATTGGGATCGCCTGACCCCGGGCCAGGGCCGCGAGGCGCTGGACGGCCGCTGCTACGCGCCGGCATTGATCGGGGAAGGCATGCTTGACCACCAGGGTTGCCTGGCCGCCATGCAAGCCGCCGGCTACCAGGGCTACATCAACATCGAGTATGAAAACAACAAGTACCCGGCCGATGAAGCCACCCGCCGCGCCGCGAAATACCTGCATAACCTCATGCGGCAAGTGGGTTAATCAGTTGACATATCAGAGGAGTCACCATGAGCGCTCAAATTCCTTCCGTTCTGAAAATCGGTTGGGCGGCGGCCGACATCACCCCCAGCCGGCCGGTCAACCTGCAAGGCCAGTTCCACATGCGGATTTCTCAGGGCGTCAGGGATCCCCTGACGGCCACCGCGCTGGCAGTGGAAGGCGGCGGCGCCGTGGTTTTCCTTTCGGTGGATGGAGGATTTTTCCCCGCCGCCGTGATTGACGGCATCCGCGCCGCCGTCAAGGGGCAGATTCCAACGCTTGATCCCATGTCCATCATCATCAATGCCACCCATACGCATACGGCGCCGATGCTGGAGGACGGCATGTATCCGCCCGTGCCGGCCGGGGTCATGACCGGCAAAGCTTACGCCAATTTCCTGGTCGAGCGCGTGGCGCAGGCGATCGTCAAAGCCTGGCGCGACCGCGCGACCGGCCGGGCAGCCTGGGCGCTGGGACATGCGGTGGTCGGCCGGAATCGCCGGGCGGTTTATTTCGACGACCTGTCGCAACGCCCCGGATACAAGGCGCACCCCGGCCATTGCACCACCCGCAATGCCGCCATGTACGGCCGGACGGATGATCCCATGTTCAGCCATATCGAGGGATACGAAGATCATTCCGTAGACCTGCTTTACACCTGGGATGAACGGGATGAACTCACCGGCATCATCGTCAACCTGGCCTGCCCGTCCCAGGAAACCGAAGGACTTTCCGTCATTTCAGCCGATTTCTGGCACGACACGCGCGTCGCCATCCGCCGGCAGCTGGGGGAAAAATTATTCATCCTCCCGCAATGCTCCGCCGCCGGCGACCAGTCGCCGCATCCATTGTGGTATCAAGCCGCCGAAAAGCGCATGCTGGATTTGCGCGGCATTGACAGCCGCGCCGAAATCGCCCGGCGCATCAGCCGGACCGTGGCGGAAGTGCTGCCGCTGGCGCAAAAAGAACGGTCAGGCCAGTTGATCTTGAAACATACCAGCCGGCTGGCGAAGCTGCCGCGCCGGATGATTACCGACGCCGAAGCCGCCATGTTGCGCGAGGGCATCGCCGCGCTGGAAAAACGGCCGGCTTCGAGCGATCCGGACCCGGACAAACGGCTGCGCGCCGATTCGGTGCGGGTCACCGAACTGGCGCGCTGCCGCCTGGCGCTGCGCCGATATGAAGCGCAGAAAAAAAACCCTGAGTTCGCCGCCCGGATTAATACCGTCCGCCTGGGCAACATCGCCTTTGCCGCCGTTCCTTTCGAATTATTCCTGGATTACGGCATCCGCATCAAGGCGCGCAGCCCGGCCATCCAGACTTTCCTGGTGCAGCTGGCCGATGCCTGCCCGGGGTGGGACGGCAACTACCTGCCAACCGCCCGCGCCGCCAAGGGCGAAAGCTACAGCGCCAACTGCTACTGCAACAGCGTCGGACCCCAGGGCGGCCAGGCGCTGGTGGAAACGCTCCTGCAGGACCTGCAACAGGCCTGGGCCGGATAAAATCTGCTTGACTCCCGCCGCCGCGTGTTTGAATATTCCAGCATGCAATTGCGACGTTTTTGCGAGAGATATTTCCGTCTATCGGAAAACCGCACCTCCATCCGCACGGAACTGACGGCCGGTCTCACCACTTTCCTGACGATGGCGTACATCATTTTCGTCCAGCCATCGGTTTTGTCGGGCGTCATGTTCGGACAAAGCACAGGAATGGATTTCGGCGCCCTGACCACCGCCACCTGCATTACGGCCGCCCTCGCCACGGCAATCATGGCCCTCTACGCCCGTTACCCCATCGCCCTGGCGCCGGGCATGGGTGAAAATTTCTTTTTTGTTTTCACCGCAATTCCCGCGGCAGCCGCCGCCGGCAGCGCCATCCCCTGGCAGACGGCGCTGGGGGCGGTGTTCATTTCCGGAATCGTTTTCATGGCAATTTCCCTGGCCGGGGCCCGGGAATTGCTCTTGAATGCCGTAAGCCCCAGCCTGAAAAACGGCATTGCGGTGGGCATCGGATTTTTTATCGCCTTCATTGGATTGCGTAATGCCGGTTTGATTATCCCGGATGCCGGAACCATGGTCAGACTCAACCCGAATTTTGCCTCCCTGGATTTACTGGTTTTTTTTGCCGGGTTCATCACCACCAGCGTCCTGTTCGCACGCGGGGTTAAAGGCGCCATTCTCTGGGGCATCGCCGCCGCCGCCGCGCTGGCGCTGGGGCTGCACTGGCTGGCGCCGCACCTACCCGGCAGCCTGGCCCAGACGCCGGCCGTGCGGGACTCGCTGCTGCTGCAGCGTTTTGAGCCGGCGCGCCGGCTGTTTTCCAGCCCGCCGTCCATGGCGCCGATTTTCCTGAAAATTGACCTGCGCGGCGCGCTTTCATCCGCCATGCTGCCGATGATCGTCATTTTCCTGTTCATGGATGTTTTCGACACCATGGGCACGCTGATCGGCGTCAGCGGCCGGGCGGGCTTGATCCGGAACAACCGGCTCCCGCGCGCCGAGCGGGCCTTTATGGCGGATGCCATCGGCACCGTGGCCGGCGCCGGCTGCGGCATGAGCACGGTCACCTGTTTTGTGGAAAGCGCCGCCGGGGTGGAGCATGGCGGACGCACCGGCTTGACCAGCCTGACGGCGGCCGGCTTGTTCCTGCTGGCGCCGTTTTTCGCGCCGGTGATCGCCATGATCGGCAGTTTTCCGCCCATCACCGCGCCCGCGCTGGTGATCGTGGGCTTCATGATGATGCAGAATATCCGGCAGATCGCCTGGGAAGATTACAGCGAGTCCGTGCCCGCCGGCCTGATCATGATCGGAATTCCACTCTGCTATTCCATCGCCGACGGCCTGGCGCTGGGATTTATCGCCTACCCCGCCATCAAGCTGCTGAGCGGCCGGCGGCGGGAATCCTCATGGGTGCTCTATGCCGTCGGCCTGATTTTGCTGGTTTACTTCATCACGATCCGCCGTTAACCGCCGCCGGGCGGCCGCCCGGCGCGCCCGGGGATCGTCTGCGGCGCGCCTCCAAGATCGGCTCAGCGCCTTTTCGGACCCATCCTGTCCGCGGGCGCAGTCGGCGGCAGCGGCGCCGGCGGCGCCACCAATGCCACCCGCCCGCCCTCATCCCGCTGCAGCCGCACTTCGCCATGCGGAACGGCGGCGGCCGATTCCCGCAGCAACGGCACACCGTAAGGGGTGAAACTGGCATGGACCAAAACCATGTTTTTCGATTGAAAAAGCACGTGAATATTCGTGGCCTCGTCCAGCATCAGCTCCGGCGCCCGGGTGCGCACCAGCGCGCCCAGGTCGAAGACGCCGTACACGGTTCTGGTGCGTTCATCCTCGATGCGCAGGTACAAGTTCTCCCCCTGGTCTGTCTGCAGGTATTCGAGGGCGTACAAGCGCAACGCGTCAACGTCGCCGGCCACGCCCGCCCGCAGCCGCGACAATTCGAACCCGCGCACCACCGTCAGCGTGGCATCGGCGGAAGCGGATTGCGTCCGGCCCATGTCCACCACGGCGCGGATTTTGTACGAACCGCAGGCATGCAAGGCGAAAAGGCGCGTCAGGTCAATTTCAAAACTCCTCGATTCGCCGGACATGATTTCGACCCCGGTCGCCAGCGGCCGCTGCGACAAGGGCGGCAGAATGCGGCCATCGGCGCGTTCGACCTCCAGGCGCAAATCAGCGCCCAGCCGCCCGCCATCCAGCAGCAGCACCTGGCCGCTGTTGTTGAGCACCATGACCCGCGCGCGCAGCGGGGCATGCAGGAGCGTTTGCGGCGCGGGCAAACGGCAGCGCACCTCCACCTGCGCCGCAGCCGGCCCGGCCGCCAATATGACCGCCGCCAACATCCGGATAATCGCGCGCCTGATCACGCATCCTCCCGCATTCAAAACTTTACATATCCCGGGACACTTGGTAACATGTGTAGCATATTTTGTTGAAAAAGGCAAAGATATATCCCGCCGCCCACCCGGCGGGCAGTGCGCCCGGAAATCGGCTGCCCGGCGGAACAGGTTGAGTTATATGGAACAGACATCCTGCGCCAACGATGCCGAATGCTTGAACGATTTGTTCCGCAATTCGCCGGACGCGATCGTCATCCAGTCCCCGGATGGGCGCATTCTGGACGCCAACCTCGCCATGAGCCGGCTGTCCGGGCTGCCCCTGGCCGTTTTGACCGGCAAAACCATGTCGGAACTGCTGGCGGATGCGTACCGTCCGGCATGGAAGCACGATTTCGCAATGCTGGCGGCCGGAAAATGGAACATGCTGGAGACGGCCATAGCCGACGCGCGCAATGCGCGCGCCACGCCGGTGGTGGCGACCATGATTGCCCGCAGCCAGCGCCGCCAACATCCGGCGCTTATCCTCCATTTTCACGATTCCTCCATCTATCACACCGTGGAAAAAGCCTTGATGGCTTCCCAGGCGCAATGGGAGATGTCCTTCGACGCCATCACCGACTGCATGTGCATCCTTGACCATGAAGGCCGGATTCTGCGAGTCAACCGCGCCATGAGCCATCGGTTCAACCAACACGTCCAAGGCGGGGTATGCAACCGGAACTTCAGCGAAGTCCTGCGGCCGGACGGCGGGCCGGACGCGTCCCCGTTCCCGCACCCCGTGCGCAACGCGCCGTTTGTGCTTGGTAAAACAGCTTTTCAGGACATAGCGGGTTGGTTCAGCGCCAGCGCCTACCCGCTGCGCAATCAGGAGCAGAAGCTGCTGGGGGGCGTGCTGATTCTCCATGACATCACCGCGCAACTGCATACCGAAGAGGCTTTGCAGAAAAGCCAGAGCGCGCTGCGGCAGGCCGCCAAGATGGAAGCCATCGGACGCCTGGCCGGCGGGATTGCCCACGATTTCAACAATATGCTGACGTCCGTCCTGGGCTACAGTTCGATGATCGTCGCGAAAGTCCCGCCCGGCAGCGATATCCTGGGGGAAGTCGAGGAAATCATGCATGCGGCGGAACGGGCCGCCGCCCTGACCCGCCAGTTGCTGAATTTCAGCCATGAACGCGCGATAGAAACGCAGGCGATCAACTTGAATTCGGTCATAACCAATCTCGCCAAGTTCATCCGCCACACCATCGGCGAAACGGTCGCGCTCAGCCTGAACCTGGCCCCGGAGCTGGCCCCTGTCCAGGCCGATGTCAGCCGCATGGAACAAATCCTGGTCAACCTGGCGATCAATGCCCGCGACGCCATGCCGGAGGGCGGCGGCAAGCTGATGATTGAAACGGGCGACTTCACCGCCAGCAGCAAATTCTGCGAGTCGCACCCCCAGATTCCGCAGGGGGATTATGTTTTGATGCAAGTCAGCGACACCGGACAAGGCATGCCGCCCCGGGTGCTGGAGCACATTTTCGAGCCGTTTTTCACCACCAAACCCCGCGGCAAGGGCACCGGCCTGGGATTGACCACGATCTACGGCATCGTCAAGCAGTGCGGCGGATACATCCTGTGTTATTCGGAAGTCAACCGGGGCACAACGTTCAAAATTTACCTGCCGCGGGCCGCCGGACAACAGCCGGCGCCGGCAATCAAAACCGAGCCGGCGGAATTTCCGGGCGGCGCGGAAACCATCCTGGTGGTGGATGACGAGGAGTATATTGTCAAACTGATCAACCAGATTCTGACCAAACTCGGCTATACCGTGCTGGCCACCACATCCTGCCGGGAAGCGCTGGATATCAGCGGCAGCGGCCGGCGCATTGACCTGGTGTTGACGGATGTGGTCATGCCGGAAATGCACGGCATGGCGCTGCTCGAGCAAGTGCGCCGGCGCCAGCCGCAGGTCAAGGCCGTCTTGATGTCCGGCTACACCAGCAACGCCGCCACGCAGATTGAAAACCTGCCGGATAAAATCGCCTTCCTGCAAAAGCCGTTCAATTTTGAATCCCTGGCCAAAAGCGTCCGGGGGGCGCTGGCCGCCAAATGATTGCTGTTTTTTAACGCCACAACGAAAGGACGCCGCCATTATGAACCAGCGCCGGGCAGTGGAAATATTCATGGACGCCTTTCCCCATGACGGGATAACTTTTGACGACGTGTCCCTGGTGCCGGATTATGCGGATTTTCTGCCGCATGAAGCGGATGTGGCCTCCCGTCTGACCAAACGCATCGGGCTGAACATACCGTTTCTCAGCGCCGCCATGGACACGGTAACGGAAAGCCGCATGGCCATCGGCATGGCCATGCAGGGCGGCATCGGCATTATCCATAAAAACATGGATATCGCCCGGCAATGCCGCGAGGTGGAAATCGTCAAGCACCACCTGAACGGCCTGATCCGCGCGCCCATCACTTTCAAACCCGACGACAAGCTGCGTTATGTCATGGAATACAAGGCCAGCCACGGGTTTGCGTTCTCCGGCTTTCCGATCGTTGGCGACGATCAGCGGCTGGAGGGAATTTTAACCGCCGCCGACATTAAATTCGTGCGCGACCAGAATGTGCGCGTATCCGAAATCATGACCCGCAAAGTCATCACCGCCGGCCCGGCCACCACGCTGGAAGAAGCTTACGCCATCATGCAGCGCGAAAAAGTCGGGAAGCTGCCGTTGGTGGAAAACGGCAAGCTGGTCGGCCTGTACAGCTTTTCCGATGTGCACACCTTGATCGAAAACGCCCGTCCGCTGATCAATCGCGACCAGCGCCACCGCCTGCGGGTTGGCGCCGCCATCGGGGCGGGCGATCATGAACGGGCTCAGGCGCTGGCGGAAAAGAACGCGGATGTGCTGGTGATTGACACGGCCCACGGCCACAGCCGCAACGTGCTGGAAATGTGCCGGTGGATTAAAAGCCATTTTCCCGAGATGGACGTGATCGCCGGCAATATAGCCACCGCGGAAGCCGCGCTGGCCCTGCGCGACGCCGGGGCGGACGGCATCAAGGTCGGCATCGGCCCGGGTTCGATTTGCACCACGCGCGTGGTGGCCGGCGTGGGCATCCCGCAAATCTCCGCCATTTACCGCTGCGCCCAGGCGTTGCGCGGAAGCGTCCCCCTGATCGCCGACGGCGGCATCCGCTTCTCCGGCGACGTTCCCAAGGCCATCGCGGCCGGCGCCGACGCGGTGATGATGGGCTCAATTCTGGCCGGCACCGAAGAAAGTCCCGGCGAAAAAACCATTCACCAGGGACGGCAATACGTGGTCTACCGCGGCATGGGCAGCCTGACGGCCATGCAATCCTCCCGCGGCAGCCGGGAACGCTACGGACAGGCGGACACGCCCGAAGCCGACTTGATTCCCCAGGGTATTGAGGGGATTGTGCCGTTTTCCGGCAGGCTGGAAAAAGTGCTGACGCAATTCTGCGGCGGCCTGCGCGCCGCCTGCGGCTACTGCGGCTGCCGCACGATCGCCGACTTGCAGCAACGGGGGCGGCTGGTGCGGGTGAGCGTCGCCGGCGTGCGCGAGGCGCATCCGCACGACGTCAAGATCATCAAGGAAGCGCCTAACTATACCCTGAACCACCCGCAGCTCTAAGCTAAAGCGCGCCGAAAAGAATGCTGGTAAAGGTTACCAGCGGCGAAGTCTCACGGATGTCGTCCAGCGTCTTGCGGGCATCGCCCAAGGTCGCCATGGTCTCATCATACAGCCCGTCGTCGTTGACCAGTTTGCCCAGGGTGCCTTCGCCGCGGTTGATCTTGGCGGCAATGCCCTCCAGGTTGCCGGCGGCCCCGTCCAGCTTGGCCAGCAGGCCGCCCTCCCCCGCCGCCTGCTTGAGCCGCGCCACCAGGTCCCGCGCGTCGTTGTACAAGGCTTCATCCGCCACCAGTTTCCCCAGCGTGCCCTCCCCGGACCGGACCTTGGCGGTAATTTCCTCCAGGTTGCCGGCGGCCCCGTCCAGCTTGGCCAGCAGCCCGCCTTCCCCCGCCGCCTGCTTGAGCTGCGCCATCAAGTCCCGCGCGTCGTTGTACAAGGCTTCATCCGCCACCAGTTTCCCCAGCGTGCCCTCCCCGGACCGGACCTTGGCGGTAATTTCGCGGAAATCGGCGACAACGTCCGCCGCCAGCACCATTAAATCGCGGGGCGTTTCGCCGCGCAGCAATGCGTCCGGCGGCATTTCCGCGCCGGTCCGGCCCTCGTCCACCTGCAAATAACGTCCGCCCAGCACGGAAGTGGAAACCACCCGGACGGCGTAATCCTCCTTCAGGCGCAGCGGCCGGCGCAGCGTGGCGGTAATATGCACGCCGTCATCCCGCAATTCCAGTTGTTTCACCTTGCCGACCGTCATGCCGCGGATAACCACATTGTCGCCGTCGCGCAAGCCCATGACATCCTCGAAGACCACTTCCAGGGGGTAGGTTTTAGCCAGGTAATTTTCCCGGCTGAGAATGATTGTAAAAAACGCCAGGCTTAAAAGCACCACAAACATAAAAGCGCCGACCAGCATCTCCAGAAACAGTTCCCGCGCGCGGTTGCTGATGCGTTTCATGCCAGCTCCTCCCAAGGACCTTTTTTGGTAATATATTGCGCGTCCAGAAAATCCCGCACTTCCGGCCGGCGCGATCTGACGAATTCCGCGGGCGGCGCCACCTCCACGAACCGCCCCTGGTGAATCATCGCAATGCGGGTGCCGATGGCCAGCGCGCTGAACAAGTCATGCGTGACCACCACCCCCGTGACTTTGAGTTCCCGGCGCAGCCGGTCAATCAACTGATCAATGGCGCGGGAAGTCACCGGGTCCAGCCCGGATGTCGGCTCGTCATACAAAATGATTTCAGGATTGGTGACTATGGCGCGGGCCAGGCCGACGCGCTTGCGCATGCCGCCGGACAGATCGGAGGGCCGGGCGTCATAAACATCTTCCAGATTGACCATCCGCAGCGTTTCCCGCACGCGGCGGCGGATTTCCCCGTCGGGCGTCCTGGTTTTTTCGCGCAAGGGCAGCGCCACGTTTTCACCGACGTTCAGCCATTCCAGCAGGGCGGCTCCCTGAAAAAGCAAGCCGAACCGCTCGCGCAACCGCACCAGTTCGCGGGTGCCGGCATGGCTGATGTCGGCGCCGTCAATCCAAACCGCTCCGCGGTCGGGCGTCAGCAGCCGGATCATATGCTTGAGCGAAACGCTTTTCCCGGCGCCGGAAAAACCGACAATGACGAAGGTCTCGCCCTGGCGCACCTCGAAATCAAGATCATCCAGCACCTTCCGCGGTCCGAAATACTTGGTCACATGTTCAAAACGGATCATACGTAAAACAGGCGGGTGATGATATAGCCGACAATCAGGATTGACAGGAATGAAATAATCACGCTGCGCCGGGTGGCCCGCCCCACGCCCACCGCGCCTTCATTGGTCTAGAAACCCTGTTGGAAGGAGACCTTCGTTATCATGTTGCCGAAGAAAAACGACTTGAACAGGCCGACATACAGGTCCTTGTTCTCCGCAAAACGGGTGGCGTTATCCATGTAGGCCGGCAAGGCCACGCCCAACTGCGTGACACCCACGATGGCGCCCCCGACGACGCCCAGCATGCAGGCGTAAAATGTCATCAAGGGCGTCATCACCATCATCGCCGCCA
>JAXGSX010000045.1:0-16618 GCA_040775225.1 Kiritimatiellia bacterium
GAAGGATTCGCGGTATGCTTATACAGCTTCATCCTTCGCGCCGCGCATCTGCAGCAAACTTGCCAACTGCCGGATATAGGTTGAATTAACCCGCGATAACGGCGGAGGCGGCCAACAATTCTGCAAGGTCAATGGATGAACAAGATTACTTCGTGTTATGCGCGGCGGGACGGAACCAGGCTGGCGGTAGGCAACGGCGAATTTGAACGGGCCTGGGAAATCGGCGAAGGCGCGCCGCAGGGCGCTTCCATCCGCGACAAAATCCGCAACCGTGAGTGGACCTGGCAACCGCCCTACCGGGATGTTTTCCGCCGGTCAATCCTGCCGCTCGCCGGACGGCCGGACGTCCATTTCGCCGCCGCCGCGGACGACCGGAACGGCTGCTCGGAAGAACACCTGCTGGCAACCATCCACCTGGTATACCCCAACGCCGAATTGATCTGGACCCACCGTGTCTGGCCCGGCCTGCCAATCATACTCTCCCAATTCACCGTCCGCCTGACCGCAGCGGCGGCGCCGGTCGCGGTGGAGCCCAAATTCGACAATGGGACGGGCGGGCTGCACATACTGATGGTGGACGACCGGATAGACACTTTCGGCATCGCGCCCCTGCACCTGGCTTATCATGCGGTACAATTTTCATGTCAATCCGATTGGAATGACAACCATGTCCGGGAAAAACACGCCTATACCTACAACAAGGAACGCATCCGGGAGGCCGGCCACTTCATCCATTTCCGGGATCGCGACTCGGGAGACGGCCTGCTGGCGCTGAAGATCGCGCCCACGCCGGGCGAGCAGTTAAATTACCCGGGGTATGATTTCGCTTATTGCGGAAAAACTTTTTCCATTGCCGGCTCGGGGATTTCCGAAGCGGAATTGCAGGCCGGCGCGGCCTGGCCGGCCTATGCCAGCGCGGTGGGTGTAACCGACGGCAGCGACGCGGCGGGAATGGAACTGTTTTACCGGCTGGACCGGCTGCGCCACAAGCCCGTCCCGGAGCGCAATTTCAATATACTCGCCAACAACTGGGGCTCGGGCAACGGTTCCAGGGCCATCTGCGAGAAATTAATGCTGGCGGAGATTGACACTGCCGCGCGGCTCGGGCTGACCCACGTCCAACTGGATGCCGGGTGGCAGCAGGGCATCCAGCACGGCTGGCTGCAGGTCGAGGAGCGTTTCCGTAAAAGCGTATATGAAGTTAATCCCGACTACTGGGCTATTCATGCGGAAAGATTTCCCAACCGGTTTACTCCCCTGGTCGAACGCGCCCGCGCAAAAGGCATCCGCCTGGGCATCTGGTTCGCCCCGGACATGGCGAACGATTACGCCTGCTGGGAAAAGGACCGGGACATCGTGCTGGGCTTGTGGCGCGACTGGGGATTCGACGCCGTGAAAATTGACGGCGTCAGCCTGCTCAACAAGCGCGGCGAAAAAAATCTGCTGGCCTTCCTGCATGGGATTTTTGAGGGTTCCAACCGGCGCATCTGCATCAACTTCGACATCACCGGCGGCGAGGGCAGCCGCATCGGCCATTTTTACGAAACCGAATGCGTGGGCAACCTGTTCGTCGAAAACCGGTACGCGCATGACCGGACGTATTATCCCTACCGCACCACGCGCAATCTCTGGCATTTGTGCCGTTATTTCCCAAGTTACCGCCTGCACATGGAATTCGTTGACGCGCAGAGCAAGGCCAGCCAGTACGCGGAAGACGACCCGTTCCGCCCGGCGGCGTTCGGCACGGAATATTCCTGCGCCGCGGTGCTGTTTGCCAATCCGCTGTGCTGGATGGAAACCCAGCACCTGGCGGAGCGGGACAAAAAAGCGCTGGCCGGATTGATCCATGCCTACCGGCCGCATCAGCAGGCTTTACTGGGCGGCCGGGTGTTCCCGATCGGCGAAGAACCGTCGGGCCGGGCCTGGACCGGCTTCCAGTCCGTGACCGGCCCGGGAGAAGGATACCTGATGGTCTTGCGCGAAATGACCGACCGGCGCCGCGGCGAATTTGCGCTGCACGGCGTACCGCCGGGCGCGCGGTTGCAACTGGAACGGATAGCCGGCAAATTATCCGCCGCCGAGCTCAAGGTTGACAAACTTGGCGTCGCGCGGGTGTCCCTGCCCCGACCGGCCTCTTACGGCTTTGTCCGTTACCGGGTGGTTTAATCGAGAGAGCCAATCCCGCCTTAAAAATCCAGCGGGATGGACGTGAGCTTGTACGCCTGGCCGGACAACCTGGCCTGCCAGACATTCCCGGACGCCGGCCGCACTACCGGGTCCGCCAGGCCATCGCCATCGTAATCCGCCGGCGTCGGGAAGTGGTCCGGCCCGCCCAGTGTCCAGGGCGCGGCATAGGCCCCGTAATTGATGCCGGAGAGCCTGAAATTCCAAATACCGGAGACGGGGTGATAAACCCCCGGATCCGCGAAGCCATCGCCGTCGAAGTCGCCAACGACCGGCCATGCGCCCGGCCCGCCGAGAAAAGCCGGCCGCGCCAGCGGCGCGTAATTCAGGGTTGACAGGCAGACCTGCCAATCGCCCGATGCGCGGCCGTAGATGCCCGGATCCGCCCGGCCGTCGCCGTCAAAATCCGCCGCCACGCCGCTCCAGCCGGCGCCGCCGAACGGGAACGCCAGCGCGGCCAGGTAATTATAATTGCTGCTGGAGAACAAAGCGCACCAGGTCCCGGTCAATTCCTGATAAACGGCGGGATCCGCCCGGCCATCGCCGTCAAAATCCGCCGTCATGGAAGCCCAGCCGCGTCCGCCCAGATTGTTAAAATCATAAATCTGTTTGTTGTAACCGTACGCCGACGGCAGGATGCGCCATGCGCCGGAAGCCTCGCCATACAACGCCGGGTCCGCCAGGCCGTCGCCATCGTAATCCGCGCTGACGCCCGAGGATAGCCCGCCGCGCCAGCCGGCGGCATAGGCGCTGAAGGCGCTGACGGCGCCATCATTGGTGGACTGCAGCCAGTAATAATACAACTTGCCCACCAGCGCGTTGGTATCCGTATAACGCAGGGCGGAAGTGCCCGGCAGCAGCATGGCCGCAACGCCGGGGTTGCGGGTAATGCCGCGCCAGATGCGGTACCCGGCCGCCTCCGGAGCAGCTTGCCAGGATATTTCCACGCCATCCACCGAGGCGCCGGCGCCGGCGGCCACGGCGCCCGGGGCCGCCAGCACGTTAGTTGCCCATAGCCAGGTTATGCTGGAATCCGCCGTGATGGCAAACGGCCCGGTATTGGTGCCGAAACCCGCGGCCGGCACGCTGCCGGCGCCGGTCCAGCCGATGCAGACATAGCGGTTGCTGCCGGCGCTCACCGGCGAGTTGGTCACAGTGCAGGCCAGGATGGTTTCGTTGGTATAAACATTGCTGCCGACGGATGGTTGCGCGCCGCCATGGGCGGAAGCCACCGTCAGGGTGCGCATGACCGGCGGGGTGTAAACCAAGTAACAGGCTTCGCACGCCACCCGGGCGGCAGTGTAACGGATACGCATGTAGCCGTTTTCCCCCCAGCCGGCGCCCCAGCTGTTGCGCAATATCCAGCAGCCGCCGCCCCCCTCGGGAGGGTTGTCATCCCAGCCGACCAGCGCGATGGCGTGATTCACCGGGGTATAATAACAGGGATCGGCGTAACAGTCCGTCGCGCCGTCTTCGTAAACGCCCCCGGCGTAATCCTGGAATTCATTGCTTACATACACCGCCGCATCTACCACGCCGTAAGTCATGATGGCGGTCTTGATGGCCTCCACATCGCCGCACGGCAACCGATGCCAGGAAGTAAACACCTCGCGCGGACTGCCCCTGTATGCGCAACCCGGATCGCTCATGGTGTAAGGGAAAACGGATTCCAGGCAAATGCCTTCCACGGTCAGGGCCGTCAACTCGGCGTAATCGTAATCCGCGCCATCGCAGCCGCCGAAATGGATGGCATATTCGGGCAAGCTTCCGAGGCACCACATGATAAACGATTCGGAAAAATCAATGCAATCGGCGCCGTAACGCCCCATGGCCCAATTATAGGTGCCTTCGGCGGCGGCCGCGGCCCCAAAAGCGTAGCAACTGCCGCAGGGACCCTGGTCACGCACGGCGCCAATATAAGCTTGTCCGGCCAGGTTCCGCCAGTCAAAGGAGGGCGGCAGTTCGGTCCGTCCGTCCATCAGCCGGTAAATGCCCAGCAAGTCCGCGTCATCTTCGGCCCGGCCGGCGCGGACGGCCGGCAACAGTTTGCCATGCGCGCCCGGCGCATCGGCATCATACAGCGGCATGCCTTTCCGGCTCATTAATTCCACGAGCGGAATCCCCGCGCCGGCGGACGCGCCGGCGCGGACTCCGGCCGGGTAACAAACCGCGTATTCGCGGATATAACCGCCGGTGTTGACACGGACACACTCGATGTCATATCCGTGCAGGGCGGCAAACGAATATTCCCGGCCGGCCTTCCCCTTGAAAAAATCCCAGGCGTCAAACTGCACGCCGGGCGCCACCACCGCCACTCCCTGCGCGCCGGACGCCGTGGCGATGGTGCGATATTCGTAGCCCATGCGCTCGCAATAAGCAGCAGCCGGGTTAGGCCGGCCCGCGGCCAGTTGCGCCGTCAAACCTGACAATATTAATAAGATATATTTTCGCATTCCGATATCCCTGCCCGCCCGCCGGGGGGGGCGTTGATCTCAAATTTGCCAACTCCGCCATTTCTTCTCCGCGCCAATTATTTTAACGGCAAGCGCCGCTCAATACAAACTAAATCCGCAGCCCGGCCGCAGGGCAGATATGGCTGAGATGCCGCCCTGCACGCGCCGGCGATTTCAAATTGACGCCTGCGCCGCTGTGGCGTATGCTTATTGCTGAATTTCACATGACTGCAGTTGACCAGGGGGAAACCGCTCATGCGCTCCAGAACCGCCGCCGTTAAACGCACCACCCGGGAAACCAGCGTTAACCTGACCGTCAACCTGGACGGCCGGGGCCGCTGCCGGATTAATTCCGGCATCCCGTTTTTAGACCACATGCTGGAACTGCTGGCCCGGCATGCCTTGCTGGACCTGCGCCTGGAAGCCAGGGGCGACCTGGCGGTGGATTATCATCACACTGTTGAAGATATCGGATTATGCCTGGGCCAGGCGCTGAATGAAGCCCTGGGGGACCGCCGGGGTATTGCGCGCTACGGCCATGCATATGTGCCGATGGACGAAGCGCTCTGCCGGGCCGCGGTGGACCTGGGCGGCCGGCCGTTCCTGCACTACGAAATCGCCTGCCGCAAACAGAAAATCCTGGATTTCAACATCGGCCTGATCGAAGAAATGCTGCGCGCCTTCACGGTGCAGGGCCGGCTCAACCTGCACATCACACATTTCTACGGCAAGGATCCCCACCATGCCATGGAATCGGTATTCAAGGCTTTGGCGCGCGCCCTGCGGATGGCACTGGCGCACGATCCGCGCGAATCGGGCATTCCATCCAGCAAGGGGCGGATATGAAGTCCGGCTTCACGGTCATTCCCGCCATTGACCTGCGCGGCGGCCAATGCGTCCGGTTGCGCCAGGGGCTGGCGGATCAGGCCACCATTTACGCCGGCAGCCCCGAGCACATGGCCCGCCACTGGGCCGCGCAGGGGGCCGCCGCCCTGCATATTGTGGACCTGGACGGGGCCTTCGCCGGCCGGCCGGCGCACACGGACATCATCCGCGCCATGATCGCCGCCGTCCAGCCTGTCCCCGTGGAAGCAGGCGGCGGGCTGCGCACGGATGAAGATGTGCAGAATCTGTTGGACGCCGGCGCCGCGCGGGCGATTATCGGCACGCGCGCGTTAGGTTCGCCGGCGGAACTGCGGCGTTTGGCCGACAAATTCGGCCCGCGCCTGGCGGTCGGGATAGACGCCCGCAACGGCATGGTCCAGGTCAGGGGCTGGACGGAAACCACTGCCACGGACGCCGCCGACCTCGCCCGCAGCGCCGCCGAAGCCGGCATACAGACGATCATATACACCGACACCGCCACCGACGGCATGTTGCAAGGCCCAAATTATCCGGCCGTGGAGCGCCTGTGCCGCGCCGCCGCCTGCCGGGTAATCGCTTCCGGCGGCGTGGCCGCGGCGGAGCATGTCCGCCGCCTGGCCCAATTGCAACTGCCCAACCTGGCCGGCGTCATTGTGGGCAAGGCTCTTTACGAACAAACCGCCACGCTGCCGGAACTGCTGGCGGCGGCGGGGTGATGACATGATTTTAAACGCACAAATTTCGACTCTGCCCAACGGCCTGCGCGTGGCCACCTCCGCCATGCCCGGGCTGCAAAGCGCGGCCATGGGCGTCTGGGTGGGCGTCGGCGGCCGGCATGAATGCCGCACCATGACCGGCATCAGCCATTTCATCGAACACATGCTGTTCAAGGGCACCACGCAGCGCAGCGCCCGTGAAATCACCCGCGCCATCGAGGGGCGCGGCGGCTATTTCAACGCATTCACCCAGGAAGAATCCACCTGTTACTATGCCCGCATGGCCGGCCGGCATCTCTGGGATATTTTGGATGTCATGGCCGACATGTATCTCCGCCCGCGGTTCGCCGCGGATGATGTTGCGCGCGAAAAAGACGTCATCCTGGAAGAAGTGCTGATGATCAACGACCAGCCGGAGCAGCTGGTCCAGGAAATTCTCAACACCATGCTGTGGCGCAACCACGAGCTGGGCCGGCCGCTTACCGGCACGCCGGAAACCCTGCAAAAGATCGGCCGCGATCATCTGCTGGCCTTCAAAAACAAAAAATACGTGCCCGAAAATACGATCTTCGTATTCGCCGGGCCGGTGGAACACGGCGCCTGCGCCGCCGGCGCCCGCGATCTCACGCGGCGCCTGCGGCGCAAGCCCGAGCCGGCCTACCGCCTGGTGACCCGCGCCGTGGAGCAGGAACGCCTGCAATTGCGCGCCCGGGAAATTGAGCAGACCCACCTGGCGCTGGGTTTCCGCGTGTGCGGCCGGTTTGACAAACGCCGTTACGCCTTGCGCCTGTTGAACGTGGTGCTGGGCGAAAACATGAGCTCCCGCCTGTTTCAAAGCGTGCGCGAAAAACACGGCCTGGCTTATGCCGTGCATTCCGCCGCGCAATTGTTCGCCGAAACCGGGGTGCTCGCGGTAAGCGCCGGCGTTGACACCGAACGCGCCGACCGCGCGCTGGCGCTGATCGTGCGGGAATTGAACCACTTGAAAAAACAGGCCATCCCGGCGCGCGAGCTGGCGGAAGCCCGCGAATACGCCATCGGCAGCCTGCTGCTCTCACTGGAAAGCCCTTCCGGCCACATGCACTGGCTGGGGGAAAGCATCCTTAATTACGGGCGCATTATTCCCCCCGAGGAAGTCATTGCCGCCCTGAACACGGTTTCGGCGGAGGATTTGCGGCGGCTGGCCGGCGAATTTTTATGCGCCGACCGGGCCAGCCTGGCCATACTTACCGGCGCCAAGTCCGCCCTTTCCGCGCGGCGGGTGGAAGCGCTGCTGGGCAGCCTGTGAAACTCGCGCCGGCGCGGAGCAACACCGCAGAAAAAGAATGCGACATTTTATGAACGCCACGAACATGACCCCGCCGGCCCGGACCGGCAAACCATTCCGCGTCAGGCGGGCTCCCGTCCTACTGGGATTGCTGCTGCTCATCCTGGGCCTGCTGGCCGCGGCGCACCTGGTGCTGGAACGCCATTGCACCGTCCTGGCCCGGCGCCGGGTCCTGCCCTGGCTGCAGGCGCGTTATCAAGCCGATGTCAAATTGAAGAACATATCCGTTAACATTCTTACGGGCGTGCTGGTGCTGGAAGGCGCCGCCATTGGCAATCCGCCGGATTTTGCCGGCGCCGCCATGGCCGAAATGCCGCACTTCCGCCTGCGGCTGGCGCTGCACGATCTCTGGCGCAAAGACACCATTACCGTCCGCAGCCTGCGCGTCAAGGATGCGCGGCTGAATATCATCCGTAATTCCCAGGGGCGGTGGAACCTGGCCGGCGCCGCGGAATCCGGCAGCGGCGCTACGCCGGATTCATCCGGCCCGGACGGCCAGGCGGCAGCGCCGGAGCGCCGGGAAGCATCGCGCCGGCTGCCGATGCCGGACAAGCCGCCGCGCCTGGCGATTGACAAGGCGCGCCTCCATACGCGCGTGCAGTACACCGATCACAATCCGATTTTCCAGCCGGCGCCCCTGCAACTGGAACTGGACCTGGATATCGCCCTGGACCGCCTGGCAAATTATGGCCAGGCCGGCAAGCTGACCGGCAGGTTGCAAGTCAACGGGGCCATCTGCGCCGCCGGCCGGCGCACTCCCCTGGAACTGCGCGGCCGTATGGCGCCGCTGGCGGACCCCCGGCAATTGACCTTTGAACTCACCGGATCAACCAAGCCGTTTGACTTGCAAGACGCCCCGCCGCTGGCCGGATGGCTGGGCGTGGCGCAGGGGCTGGCGGCCTGCATGATTACCCTGGAAGTCCAGAACAACGTGCTGAATCCCGAAAAATCCATGCTGCAATTCAACTTCAGCGAAACGCGCCTTTCGCCGGCAACCCGCCAGCGCCTGCACGGCATCGCCCTGCCGCGGGTGTTCACGCTGCGCATTCCGCTCAGCGGCACGCTGGAATCTCCCCGCGCCGATTTCGAGGCTGCCATCGCCGGCCTGCTGACCAGCGACGATGTCATTGGATCTTTTTTGCAGGGACTCTACCAGGCGGGCGGGCTACCCGGCGCCCAGCCGGCGGATGACCCGGCGGCCACGCCGTAATTAATGGGGAAAACCGGCCATTCCCGCAATGTTTAAAATGCCAAAAATTATCCGGGCCGGCTGGGTCGCGGCCATCCTGGCGGCATTGGCCCTGACCGCCGCCAACCTGATCCTGGGCGATTTGAACCAGGATGAGGGATGGTACCTGTACGCCGCGCGGCTGGTGGCCGGCGGCGCCGTCCCGTACCGCGATTTTGCCTACACCCAGGGCCCGCTGCTGCCGCTGGTATACGCGCCGTTTGACCGGTTGGTCGCCGCCTGGGGACTGGCCGGCGGCCGCCTGGTCACCGCCGGGTTCGGCTGGCTGTCGGCGTTGCTGGCGGCCGGCCTGGCAGCCAAGCTGGCGGGCTCGCGCCGCCGCGAAGCAGCCCTCCTGGCTTTCGCGCTGATTGGCGTCAATGTCTATCAAAGTTATTTCACCACGGTCGTCAAAACATATTCCCTTGCCGCTTGCTGCCTGGCGGGCGGGTTCCTGGCGCTGGCATGGGGCCTGGAACGGCGGCGGCGCGCGCCGCTCTGGCTGGCGGGCGCCCTGATGGCGCTGGCGGCCGGCACACGCAGTTCGGCGGCAATGGCGCCCCTGGCCGTCCTCTGCGTCTTGTGGGCCGGCCGCCGCCGCGCCGGACTGCCGTCCGCCTGGCTGCATTTCCTGGCAGGCGGCACCCTGGCCGGCGCGGCGCTCATGCTGCCATTCTTCGCCATGGCGCCGGAAAATTTCTGGTTCAACGTGGTCAGCTACCATGCCCTGCGCGATCCGGGCGGCCTGCTGCAGGCGCTGGTGTACAAGGCCGGCTTCCTCTCGCGCATGGTGCAGGCCTATTTCGCCGCCCTGGCCCTGCTGGCGCTGGCGGTTATCCGCATTGAGCGGCCGCCGGCCGCGCCCGATCAACCGGCGACAGGCGCCGGCATCCGCATGACCATGGCCGCGCTCTGGCTGGCCCTGGCCGGCATCACACTGCTGCACCTGCTGGCGCCATTTCCTTATGACGATTACCAGGCGTTCGCCTACCCCCTGCTGGGCAGCGCCGTTGCGGTTTTCGCCCTGCGCCGCCTGACGGCGACGCCGGCGGGCGCGGCCCGGCTGGGGCTGTTGGGGTTGCTGCTTTCCGCAGCCGCCGCCGGCTCCTCGCCGTTGAATCAGGATTGGTTCATCCAGGGCCGCGACCGCATCTGGTGGCAGATCAAGGACACGCCGCCGCTCTTCAAGCTGCGCGCCGCCGCGCGCCTGATCCAATCCCTGAGCGGACCGGATGATTACCTGCTGACCCAGGACCCCTATTTGGCCGTGGAAGCCAACCGGCGCCTGCCGCCGGGGATGGAACTGGGCCAATTCTGCTACTTCCCCGACCTGGACGACGGCCAGGCGCGACGGCGACGCGTATTGAACCGCGCCGGCCTGGCCGAACTGCTGCGGACCTTCCCCGCCCCGGTGGCCGCGTTGAGCGGCTACGCGCTGGCGCTGGAGTCGCCGCAAATACGCCGGGTGCCGGAAGCGGACCGGGAATATTTCCGCGGCATCATCGCGCAGCGTTACACGCCCCTGCTGGAAATCCCGCGTTTCGGCCAGGCGGCCACCACCCTGGAAATTCTGATTCAGAAGCCGGCCGCCGCGGCGGCCGGCGGCCGGATTCCAAACGCACAGGAAAACAAACCATGAAAGCCGCTTTACTAGGCCTGGCACAATCCGGGCGCAAGACGTTTTTTTCGCTCCTGACCGGCCGCGAGGTTCCGCCCGGCCTGAAGGAAGGCGAGAGCCTGGAAGGCAACGCCCCCATCCGCGACCCGCGGGTGGATAAATTAACCGAAATGTACCGGCCGGAACGCACCAAATACGCGGAAAACCGGATCGTGCTATGTCCGCCGATCGTGTCCGGCCGGCGCGACTGGCTGGACTCCGCCAAGCGCTGCGAGCTGCTCTGCCTGCTGGTGCGCGCCTTTACCGATCCGGCGGTTTACCATCAGGACGGCAGCGTGGACCCCGCGCGCGACCGCGGCGCGCTGGAAACGGAACTATGGGCGGCCGACCTGGAACTGGTGGAGAAGCGCCTCGACCGCATCGCGCGGGAAAAGAAAGCGGGCCAGGACGCGCGCCAGGCGCTGGAGGAACGCACGCTGGAAAAGGTCAAGGCGCACCTGGAATCGGCGATGAAAATCGGCATGCCGGCCGGCCTGGAAGAGCACGAACTGGAAACCATCCGCAGCCTGGAGCTGCTTTCATGCAAACCCGCGCTGTGGGTGTACAACGTGGATGAAGACCAGCTCCGGGAAGCCGGCGCCGATTTCAAGGTCTCCTGCCGGATTGAACGCGAAATCATGGACCTGGACCCGGCGGAACGCGCGGCTTATCTTCAGGACCTGGGCGTCACGCAATCCGGCCTGGACCGCTTGAACCAGGCGGCCTACGCCGCGCTGGGGCTGATGTCCTTTTATACCGTGGGCAAAGACGAAGTCCGCGCCTGGACCATCCGCGTCGGCACGCCGGCGCCGGCCGCCGGCGGCAAGGTTCACACCGACATCGAACGCGGGTTCATCCGCGCGGAAATCATGCGCTACGACGAACTGGTCGCCGCCGGCAGCGAAGAGGCGCTGCGCGCCCAGGGGAAAATGCAGTTAAAAGGGCGCGATTACGTCATTGCCGACGGCGATATCTGCCATTTCCGGTTCAACGTGTGACCGGGAAGGCTACAGGCCGACGTTGACGCGGCCGCGCGGGAATTCGGTGAACCAGAACTGCAGCCAGACTTCGTAGTCGTCGTCTTCCCATTCGTAGCCGACTTCTACGGCCACGCAATCAATCGTGCGGCGCACCGAGATGCCCCAGGCCTCCATCTCGCTTTCCTCGAATTCATACCGGGTATAGGCCTTGTATCCCCAGTTGATGAAGGGATTGATCCGCAGTTCCGCGTTCAGCAGGCTGTTGGCATCCAGGCGGTAGCGGTGTTCCAACTCGCAGGACCAGAAGGTGCGCTCTTCCCAAAGCAGGCGGGTGTTCAAGGTTTTCAAGTCGGATTCGTACTGGTCGTATTCGCCGTCAATCCGGAAATCCACCCAATCCCACGGCTCGGAGCGGATGTCGAAGAAAAAGCTGTCAAAATCTTCTTCGTCCGCCTGGGGATCGAGCCGGTAATACGTCCAGATGTCCGCATTGATCAAGTCGTAGATTTCGCGGCGCTTGGTCTGAATCTTGTTGCGCAGGCCGAGCTTGATGTCGTTGCGCCGGTCCAATTCATCCAACTCGTCAAACTGGTAGAGGTCGGCCGGCCGCAGGTTTGGCTCGGGAATGTAGGTATAGTCGGCGTAAGGCTCGACAATATGCCGCAAGTTGTTGATGAAATCGCCCGGATGCGTTTGCCAGACCTTGAAGGCCTTAAAAGAGGATTCCAGGCCTAATTCGTACAAATTGCGGAAATCGGCGTCCAGTTCGCGCATGTAGCGGTTGGTGGAAACAGTGGAAACGGCGACGCCGTTCGTGTCCAGGGAAGTGTTGGTGGAGACCACCCGGTAATCTTCCTTGGTGTGGGAGTAATAAGTGCCGCGGTAGCCGGCGCGGGGGATCAAATTGAGGAAGCCGAAGAATTTCACCGGATAATTTACGGAGTGCGCGGTGTGGAGCCGGCCGGCGGAATAATCCTGCTGGTTGGTGGCGTTTTCCTCCCAGACTTTCTCCAGGTAGGCGGCGGAGTTCTCGCTTTCGTAGTAGAAACGGCTGTCGCCGATTTCCTGCCGGGTGATGTCCAAATTCACCTCCGGCACGCGGTCCACGGCCGTATAGAAGTCGTTGAAGCGTTTCTGGGCCTGGATGCTGAGCGAATAATTCTCCGTGCGGTGGCCGAGGACGAGGTAATTTTCCGGCTCGGGATAGGTTTTGTATTCCTCGCGGAAAAACTGCTGGATCACCTTCGGGTCGCTCAGGTAATTCGCCTGCAGCAGCAGGTAATCATTGTCAGTGAACGACTGGTTGTGGTACAGGCGCAGGCGGTAGCGGTCCCCGTCCAGGGGATAGGCCTGGTCCTTGCCTTCGTCCGGCCGGGAATCGCCGGTATAGTAAGCGATCAGGTCGCCAAACCACCGGTCGTCGCTGGCCTCCATTTCATCCAGGCTGCGGTAACGGCGGCCGACATTCCAGATGTCGGTGATTTCGTCTTCATCGTCGTCGGACACATAGCGCTCCGTGGACAGGCCGCGGGAATTGCCGCTGGAACTCCACATCAAATCCTGCCCCACCCCCAGGCCGCGGCGGGTGCGCACGTCCACATGCGTGGCGGCCTCCAGGTGGCGCGAGAGGCGGTAATTCAGGGCGGTCAGCAGGAACAGTCCCATACGGTTGTTGTAGCCGGGCACGATGCTGATGAAATTGCGGGTGCCGATATTCTGGAACCAGAACGGGAAATAAAAAACGGGAATCCCGCCCATGTACATCACCACGTGATAGGCGCGGACGGAATGATTGGGAATGATGCGGGCGGTTTTGGCGCGCAGGTACACCGCCGGTTCTTCGCCTTCGCAGGTGGTGAAACTGGCGTCGCGCAGCAGGAATTCGTCGGCCGAGGTGCGCTGCGATGATTTGGCGTTGACGTAAAACGGCGCGAGGAAGGCGCGGAATTCGCCGAAATCGCCGCGCTTGGACTGGAAATTGTAATTCAGGCGGTCGCCCACCCAGGTGTCGTTACCGCGCTGGAAAGCCACCCGGCCGTCGGCCATCACGTCCTGCGATTCGAGGTTGATGACGGCGTAATCGCTGCGCAGGATTTCGTCGTCCTTGCGCACCACCACGTTGCCGGTGGCGATCATGATGTCTTTTTCATGCTCGAAATCCAGGCTGTCGGCCTTGACGTCGAGGGGCTGAACATGGCGGCGGGCCAGCGCTTCCGGATAGGCGTCTTCCAGGAGGGAGCGGTTGAGCTGCACCAGTTCCGCGCCGCGGGGATTGTTGCGCAGCAATTTCCGGGTGGCCGGGCTGAGGCTGACGCCGTCAAACCGTTCGGGGTCGTAGAGGCTGCCCGCGCGCAATTGCCGGTTGAGATCGCCGATGACCGCCTGGACCAGGGCGGCATCCGGCGCCACGGCCGGGTCGGTGTAGGCGCCGAGCAGGCGGCGGGTCGCCGGCGCGCAGTTATCGCGCAGATAGCGGGAAAGCGGATCGCGCGCCTGGCGCAGGCGGGTCAGCAGCCCGGCGGGGTCGCGCAGGTCGGCCGGCTCCAGTTGTTCGGTGATTTCGCTGCGCACGGCGGTCGGCGGGGGCGGCGTCCGGGCGGCGTCATCGGCGCCGGCCGGCGGGGCCGCGCCGGCCAGCAGCGCCGCGGCCGCCAGGCGCGCCGCGCCGCGCCGCCAGCCGGAACAGCGCAGGGCGGGCCGGCGCCAGAGCATATGCCATATTTCCATGATAACAGAACAGCCGTTAACGCCGGCGGGGAACCGGCGCCGTTTTACGAGACATGAAACAGGTATTTAACAGAAACATCGCCGGAAACCAAGCTTAATCCGGTTAATTTCCGTTTTTTCGTTCAGGCGGGTTTTTCACGGCCGGCCCGGCATGGGAATAAAGCACCTCGTTGGTGGCGGCGTCCGTCACGGTGATCTCCTCGATATGGCAATTGGGATCGGCGCGGAACCGGAGCTGGCCGTTGAACTTGTTCTGGATGGTCATCAGCAACTCCTCATCCTCGTCGCGCAGCCGGGCCAGGATGGCGGGATTGATCACAATGCGGAGTTCCGGCACCGGCTGGGAACGTTCGCGGTACTGGCGCAGGATGGCCATCAGGCGGCGCTGGATTTCGACGCTCATGTTCAGCGGCGACTTGACGCTGCCGCGCCCGGCGCAATACGGGCAATCCGTGTACATGGTGGCCTCGATGCTCTCATCCACCCGCTGACGGGTCATCTCGATCAGGCCCAGCGGGGAAATCGGCAGGACGTTCGTGCGCGCCCGATCCTTGCGCAGGGCTTCCTTGAGCGACTGGTAGACGGCATTGCGGTGTTTCTTGTGGCGCATGTCAATCAGGTCTATCACCACCAGCCCGCCGACGTTGCGCAGGCGCAATTGCCGGGCCACTTCCTGCACGGCCTCGTTATTGACCTGCAGGATGGTTTCATCCTGGTTGGAGGCGCCGCGATGCTGGCCGGTATTGACATCCACGGCGATCAGCGCTTCGGTTTCATCGAACACCAGGCATCCGCCGGACTTCAGCATCACCTTGCGCCGGTGGGCGTCGGACAGTTGCTGTTCCACCTCGTATTGCTCAAAAATCGGCCGGCTGCCTTCGTAAAGCTTGACGCGGTTGCGCATCCGGCGCGATATATTCGAGAGAATATCGCGCACGCGCTCGTAATCGGCGGACGAATCTATGATGATGGTGTCAATATCCTCCGTGACGGAATCGCGGACGACACGCTCCACCAGGTCCGGCTCCTGGTAAAGGCAGACCGGGGCGCGCTTGGTTTCATCGGCGGCATTGATGGCGTTCCAGGTCGCCAGCAGGCCGCGCAGATCGCGCACGAATCCGGTGCTGCTGACTCCGGCGCCGGCGGTGCGCATGATCAGGCCGCAGCCTTCCGGGACAGGCAGGCGCACGAGGATTTTTTTCAGGCGGCGGCGTTCCTTTTCATCCTCGATTTTTTTCGAGATGCCGCGGAGTTTGCTGCCGGGCATCAACACGAAATAGCGGCTGGGACTGCTGAGGCTGGCGGTGGCGCGGGGACCTTTGGTGCCGATCGGCCCCTTGGAAATCTGGACGATGATCTGGGCGCCGACGGAAAAATGGCGCGCAATTTCCTCGCGGGCGAACTGGCGGCGGCGGGTAATGGGCCGGCCCTGCTCCTCGCCTTCGGCGGCGGCCAACCGGCTTAAATCCTCGGGGAACATGTCCCAGTAATGGATGAAGGCGTTTTTCTTCATGCCGATGTCAATGAAAGCAGCTTGCAGCCCGTCTTCCAGGTTTTGTACCACGCCTTTGAAGATGCTGCCGACGATGCGGCTGGCGGTGGGATGTTCGACCTTGTATTCCTCCAGGCGGCCGCTTTCCACGACCGCCACGCGGGTTTCCAGGCTTTCCACACTGATGATGATTTCTTTCTTGTTCGAAGCCTTCCGGCGGCGAAAACCAAACATAAATCCGTTCCTTTCGTTAATTACGCTCTCCTCTGATATAAACACTTTGCACGATTCCCAGCCCGCTCATCGCCACCAGCATGAACGTGCCGCCGTAACTGAGCAGGGGCAGCGGCAATCCGGTGATCGGCAAAAGACCGATCGTCATGGCGATATTGACGAACACGTGGCTGAAAATCAGGGCGGTAACCCCTACGCTGAGCAGCCGGCCGATCCGGTCGGATGCCGCGAGCGCGGCGCGCAAGCCGCCGCCGATGATCACGGCCATGAGGCCGAGCACCGCCAACGCCCCCGCAAAGCCTTTTTCCTCGGCAATCACCGAGAAGATGAAGTCGTTGGGGGCCACGGTGCGCGGCAGAAAACCCAGGATATTCTGGGTGCCCTGCTGAAAACCCTTGCCCCACATCCGGCCGGAACCGACCGCGATTTGCGATTGGGCCTTGTTCCAGCCCGCATTCAAGGGATCGGCATCGCGCCGCAGAAACACCATGACGCGGTTTTTCTGGTACGCGCTGATGCCGCAACGCTCCAGCAAGGCCTCATGGCGCGCTTCATCCCAGCCCAGCGCCGGCGGCGCCAACAACAGCGCCAGAACCGCGCCCAAAGCCAGCACGCCGGCGCCGGCCAGCTTCCACAGCGCGCCGGCCGGCGCACCGGCGGCGAACATGACGGCGCCCAGCACCGGCAGCAGCACCAGGGCCGTGCCCAGGTCCGGCTGGGCGGCAATCAGCAGAAACGGCGCCAGCGCCAACGCCA
>JAXGSX010000046.1:0-16556 GCA_040775225.1 Kiritimatiellia bacterium
CAAAGCCAGCACGCCGGCGCCGGCCAGCTTGCACAGCGCGCCGGCCGGCGGCCCGGCGGCGAAGATGTCGTCGCCCAGCACCGGCAGATGCACCAGGGCCGTGCCCAGGTCCGGCTGGGCGGCGATCAGCCGAAACGGCGCCAGCGCCAACGCCAGCCCGACCGGCGCCAGCCGGCGGCCGCGGGGATTGCGCCCCGGTGCGCCATACAGCCGGGCCAGCGCCAGAATCAGCGCCAGTTTCGCCAGTTCCGCCGGTTGCATCAGGCGCACGCCGGCAATTTGGATCCAGCGGCGGGCGCCGGAAATCCTGGCGCCGACCCCGGGCGCGAACACCAGCAGCAGCAATGCCAGCCCCAGCAGGTAAATCCACCAGGCGCGATGATACAACCGATGGTAGTCGAGGCAGGCAAACCCCAGAAAACAAACGATGCCCATGCCGGCCCAGATTATTTGCTTCAGGTATAGCCGCTGATACGCCGTGCTTTGCGCCTGGCCGGCGCTGTAGATGAAGGCCACCCCGATGCCCAGCAGCAGGACGGCCGCCAGCAGCATGCTCCAATCCATCCGCTTCAATAACATGATCCAACGGCGCATCACAAAGATTCCTCCGGCATTCCAAACAACGCCCCCAGCAGCAGGCGCATGCGCGGCCCAACCTCGGCGCCGCCGGCCGTGGCGATTTCATCCAGCACCATGGCCACCGCGTAACGCGGCCGCTCGAACGGGGCAAAGGCGATCATCCAGCCATGCTTGCGCCCTGCATCCTTGGGCCCGAATTCGGCCGTGCCGGTCTTGCCGGCCACGGCAACTCCCGGCAACTGCACCTGCCGGCCGGTGCCGGCCGCGCCTTGTATCACGTCCAGCATGCCGTTCCGCACCAGCGCCAGATGTTCCGGGCGCCAGTTGATCTTGCGCAGCAGCGCCGGCGGCTCTTCCCGGTACCCGCCGGCGCCGGCCCGGCGGCGGCCCAGCACGAGCCGCGGCCGATAAACAAACCCGCCATTGGCAATCGCCGCCGTGGCCAAAGCCATCTGCAGGGGCGTCACCAGCAGCGCGCCCTGGCCGATGGAAACGTTGCAGGTATCGCCTTCGCGCCAACCTTCCCCGCGCGCCCGGCGCTTCCATTCGCGCCCGGGCGCCAGCCCGGCTGTCTCGCCCTCGGCGGCAATGCCGGTCCGCCGGCCCAGGCCCAGCATCTGCGCGGAAGCCTGGATGGCGTCAATGCCGCACAACAGCCCTACTTCGTAAAAGTACACGTTGCAGGAAACCTCCAGCGCGCGCCGCAGATCAACCGGGCCGTGGACATGGCCATGGTAACAGGAAAATATCTGGCGGCCGAGCGCGAAGGCGCCGCGGCAATCCACCGTGTAATCGCGGTCAATCACGCCCTGTTCCAGGGCCGCCAACGCGACTATGGGCTTAAAAATGCTGCCGGGCGGATAGGCGCCGCTCACGGCGCGGTTGAGCAGCGGCTTGTCGGGGTCGGCTAGCAGGCGGGCCCAGACCGTCCGCGGCAGAACCGGACAACACCAAGTGGGGTCAATTCCCGGCGAACTGGCCAGGGCCAGCACATCGCCATTGCCGGGGTCCAGGACCACGGCAGCGCCACCCGCGCCTTCCCGGGCGCGTTCCGCCGCGCGCTGGGCTTCCAGCGCCAGGGCGAGAATCAAGTCGCCGCCCGGCACGGGCGGACGCGCACTGATTTCCGCATGGCGGAATCCCGCCACATCCACCTGCACCAGTTGCCCGCCCGGCCGGCCGGCCAGCAAGTCGTCAAAATGCCGTTCCAAGCCGGCGCGGCCGGTCAAATCCGGAAGATAATAATGATATGATTCCTCGCCGGCGGTATATTCCATTTTGCCGACATATCCCAGCAGATGGCCGGCGGCCGCCGCCTGGGGATAGAAGCGCTCGGCATCCACCACGATGTCCACCGCCTGCAAGCCGGCGCCCGCCTCCGCCAAACGCGCCATTGCGCGCCGGTCCAAATTGCGCCAGGCCACCAGCGGCAGGGCGCGGCGGGAATTAAGATGTGCTTCGATCTGCCGGTCGGTCACCGGCGCGGCCGCGCCGATCAGGCGGGCAACCTGATCCAGCCGGCGCCGGACGGCCAGGACGGTATTGGCCAGGCGGCCGGCCTGCCGGAGTTCCTCGACGTAAACCGCAATGCCGTAGCTGGGGCGATTATCGGCCAGGCAGATGCCGTTCCGGTCGAAAATGCGGCCGCGCACGCCGGGTATGCGCACCCGGCGGACGGATTGGCGTTCCAGGCTGGCCTCGTATTGCCGGCCCAGCCCCAACTGCATGCGGCCCAGAGCCAGTAGCAGCAACAGCAGGCCGGCGAACATGGCCGTCCAAAGCCAGAGCAGGCGCCGCGTTTCATGTTTGGTCAAAGATACCGAACTCATCCCCGATGAAACTCCTCCGGCAGCCGGTCATTTTTTCCAATGCTTCCAGCGCCATAAAAACCAGGGGCATCAGCAACATGCCCTGCAAACCCGCGCCCGCCATTTTCTGCGCCACCATCAACAGCGTGACGGCGCGCATCTGTTCCAGGCGCAAAGACAGCACTCCATACATGATCAGCGTGAAAGCCGCCGCCGCGGCGCCGCCCAGCACCATGTGCGTCAGCCACTGGCGGATGAACACAAAGCCGCGGTTGCGGCTGACCGCAACGGCCAGCAACGCCATCCCCAGCGGCGCGCCGCCGGCCGGCAGCCCGCCGATGGCATCCGCCAGGAAGCCCGCCGCCAGCGCCGCCGCGCAGGCAACGCCCAGCGAGTGATTGAGGGCATAATACATGACCACGCACAACAGCGCCGGCAGGCGGGTTAAACCGCCCAAATGCCAGGCCGGAACGGCATGTTCCAGCACCACCGCCGCGCCCAGGGCCAGCAACATTATCAACCAGACCATGCTAGGGCTCCTCCCGCACAGGGGCGGCAGCGGCGGCCGGGCCGCCGCTCACCAGGAAAACCAAACTCAAATTGCGGAAATCGGCGGCCGGCAGAATTTCAGCCGCCTGGTACAGGCCGGCGGCATCCGGGCGCACCTGGCGCACATAACCGATCAGCAGGCCGGGCGGGTATACCCCGCCCAGGCCGGAAGTGACAACTTCATCCCCGGGACTGACGGCCGTCTCGCGCGCGATGAAATCCATCCGGCACAGCGGCGGCCCGCGCAAGCCCATCCCTTCGCCTTGGACGATGCCATACGCATCCACCCGCGGGATTACACCGGCCACCCGGCAAGCAGGATTAATCAGGAATAAAACATCGGATGTCCGATCCGACACTTCCGCCACCCGCCCCACCAGGCCATCCGCCGCCAGCACCGGCATGCCGGCCGAAATCCCGTCCCGCCCGCCCCGGTTAAGCCGGGCAGTCTGCCACCAGGTATTCAAATCGCGCGCCACGATTTGGGCCGCCTGGAGGCGGACGGGCAACTGGCGCGCCAGCCCGAGCAGGCGGCGCAGTTCCCGGTTTTCGCGCTCCCGCGCCTGCAAGCCGCGGTTTTCAACGGTCAGGCGGGCGACATCCTCGCGCAACCTGGTGATTTCCGCTTCCCGCTGCCGACCGTCAAATGCATGGCGCAGCCGCCGCCAGCCGGACCCGTCCGACATGAACGGAGCCAACGCGTCCCGCGCCGCGGCCTGCAGGCGGCGGGCGGCGGGGCCGGGCATCAGCCAGAGCGCGAGAATACCCAGTCCGGCGCAAATTATACTGTAAACCGCGGATTTCACATCGAATCAACTGGCGGAGGAGGCGGCACAAAAGCGCCGTGCAGTCGGAGGAGAGCGAGCGCGCCGGGGGCGGGCAACAAAGCGGCAGCCAATCATCACGGGGAATCAATAGGACGAACTGGCGACTTTGCGGAGGAACTTCAACTCGCTTAAAACCATGCCCGTGCCTTCGGCCACCGCGCTGAGCGGATCGTCAGCCACATGCACCGGCAAACCGGTTTGTTCCGATATAAGCTTGTCCATCCCGCGCAAAAGCGCCCCCCCGCCGGCCAGCACGATGCCCCGGTCCACCAGGTCGGCGGATAGTTCCGGCGGGCAGCGTTCCAGTGTGAAACGGATGGCCTCCACGATGGCCGACACCGGTTCGTGCAGGGCTTCCCGCACTTCTTCCGAGGTCAGCGTCATGGTTTTCGGCAATCCGGCCACCAGGTCCCGTCCTTTGACATCTATGCTGGTTTCTTCCTGCAGAGGATAAGCCGACCCGATCGTGATCTTGATCTGCTCCGCTGTCCTTTCACCCACCATTAAATTATAAACGCGCTTCATGTACTGGATGATTGATTCATCCAGCTCGTCTCCGCCGATGCGCACGCTGCGGCTGAACACGATTCCGGCCAGCGAAATCAGCGCCACTTCCGTGGTGCCGCCGCCGATATCCACAATCATGTTGCCCGCCGGTTCCTGCACGGGCAGGCCGACGCCGATCGCCGCCGCCATCGGCTCCTCGATCAAATACACTTCGCGGGCGCCGGCGTGAATCGCCGAATCCTTGACCGCCCGCTTTTCCACCTCTGTTATGCCGCTGGGCACTGAAATAATAATGCGCGGTTTGACCATACCGCGCTGGCCCTGCACCTTGCGAATAAAGTAACGCAACATCGCTTCGGTTATTTCAAAATCCGCAATGACCCCGTCCTTCATCGGGCGGATGGCGGTGATGTTGCCGGGGGTGCGCCCCAGCATGCGCTTGGCCTCGCCTCCCACCGCCAGCACTCGGTTGGTGCCGGTTTGGATGGCCACCACCGAGGGCTCGCGCATGACGATCCCGCGGTCCTTGACATAAACCAGGCTGTTGGCCGTGCCTAAATCTATGCCAATGTCATTTGAAAAGAAGTCGAAAAGTCTGCGAAACATAAAACTTTCCAGAACATGGCATTCAGTTCGGCATATATTGTTGAATAGTTCCGCCGCTGTCAACAGCAAAATCCAGGCCAGTAAATTATTGACAGTAAGGCAGTTCTTTATGCATAATTCCCGGCCATGCGGCATTCTCCGGCATTTTTACGGCAAATCGGCGCAGAATTTGATATCCCCGGCACTTTCCACGATGCCGTGCCTTACGGCACCGGGCATATAAACGATACCTACCGCGCCTGCTGGATGGAAGGCCAAACCCCGCGCGTGTATATCCACCAGCGCATCAACCACTTCGTTTTCAAGGATCCCGCGCGCCTGATGGACAATATCCAGCGCGTCACCGGGCATCTGCGGCGGAAAATCGCCGGCCGGCCGGGAGCACAACCGGAACGCGAAGCCCTGACCGTAGTGCCTAACCGCAATGGCCGGCTGTTTTTCCGGGACGACCAGGGCAATTTCTGGCGCACCTATATTTTCATCACCAAGGCCCGCACCTATGACGTCTGCCCGAACCCGCGCCTGGCCCGCGAGGCGGCCCGCGCCTTCGGCCAGTTTCAAGCCGACCTGGCCGACTTGAACGGCGCGCGCCTTCACGAAACCATTCCATGGTTCCACCACGCGCCCCGGCGGTTTGAGGCTCTCGAAAATGCGATTGACCGCGACCCGCATAACCGCGCCGCCGGCGCCCGCGCCGAAATTGATTTCTGCCTGAAACGCAAAGCCATGACCGTCCTGTTGACCGGTTTGATCGAACGCGGCATCATGCCCGAGCGCATCACCCATAACGACACCAAAATCAATAACATCATGATAGACAGCGACTCCGGCCGGGGGGTTTGCGTGATTGACCTCGATACCGTCATGTCGGGCTGCGTCTTGTACGATTTCGGCGACATGGTGCGGTCCATCACCCGGACCTGCCCCGAAGACGAACCCGACCCCGCCCGCGTCAGCCTGGATCTCCGCATGTTCGAGGCGCTGGCCGACGGCTACCTCGAATCCGCGGGCGCGTTTCTCAAGCCCGTGGAAATCGAGCACCTGGCGTTCTCGGGGCAACTGATCACCTTCACCATCGGCATCCGGTTCCTGACCGATTACCTGCTGGGCGACACCTATTTCAAAATCCACCGCCCGGGCCAGAACCTTGACCGCGCGCGCGTCCAGTTCAAAATGGTTGAAATTATGGAAAAATCCTCCGACCGAATGCGCGGGATCATCCAGGACCATCGCTGATCGCAAGCGCGGCTGCGATGGATTGGCCGCATCATCTTTCCATGGCACATGCGCGGCCAACGCGGTTTTACGGAATGGTTACGTCAATACAGTCAAACCAGATCGGGCCGCCCAGGTTCAACCTCCCGTCCATCGGATAATCCACGGCAAAATAAAAGGAGCAATGGCCCGGCGGCGGATTAACAAGATATAAAACCAAGGTTTCCGGCACGCGGCATAATGCTCCCTGAAAAGCCGGGCGGCATGCGGCGGCGGCGTCAAACAGCGCCCAATGCATGGCAGAATCCAGGCAATACCAGCCGTCAGCCGCCCGGGCCAAGACCCACCAATCCACGTCCGCGCCCGCATAATATCCGGGATTAGCCTGCACGGTAACAGCCAGAGTTGCCGGATTAGCTAACGTAATGTCATCGGCGGAAACATTGGCCCTGATCGAGAGGCCGACGCTCGGATCTTGGGATGGCAGCCCCAGATAACCGGGCACTTTCCATGTCCGCCGGATAGGACGGCCGGGCAAGGCGCCGGAAATGATCTTGCCGCGCTCCACGACCACCACGCCATTGACCACGACATAGGCAATACCGGTCGGCGCTTTCATGAAATCCGCCTGAGCATATCCGGCGCGATCCTGAATCGTGTCCGGATCGAAAACAACCAGGTCCGCGTCGGCGCCCAGCGCCACCGTTCCCTTCCCGGTCAATCCCAGTGTCATTGCCGCCATGGTGGACGACTTGAAAATCGCCGTGTTCAAATCCACGGCGCCGCGTTCCCGCGTCCATTCTCCCAACCAACGCGCGAAGCCGCCGGCAACCCGGGGATGGCCGAACAGCTTGCTGGTATCCGGGTCAAGATAGACGGCGCCATCGGTGCAAATGTCCACATAGGGGTTTTGCATGGCCAGCTGCATCTGGTTTTCATTCTGCAGGTGCGCCAATATGATGGGGATGATGTCTGTCCGCCCCGCCAGGGTCATGTCGCGCACATAATAAAATTGCGCTTCATTCGTGAAGCAATCTCCGGATTGCATGTAAGGGATTCCATCTATGGCAAACCCTGTCAATATCTCAAAATCGCCGGGTTGGCATTGATACTTTGTAAAAACGTCGCCGGCAACGGTTCCAGCGCTCATGCTTGCCAGCGAAGTATTGTAAGCGTAAATATCGGCCGCAAGGATTGCCCCCTTGTCTATGGCGGCGCGGATTTTCTCCAGGGCCGGCGCCATATTCGCGCCGTATGCCAACATGCTCCCGATATGGCTGAACTGATGCGGCGCGGCCGTATCCAGTGCCAGGCGGATCATTTCATCGAGCGCATCCAGGGCGGAAGCTCCGGCGCCGGCGTCGCGGGAGTGGGCGGCTGTCAGACCGCCGTTTTCCGCCGCCGCGCGGCCCAAAGCTAAAATCTCATCGTACTGCATGCCGGAGGCGTACTGGATTCCATATGAAACCCCCAGGGCTCCGGACTGCATTTCTGAAGCGGCCAAGGCGGCGGCTTGCCGGATCTGCTCCGGTGTTGCCGGCTGATTTTCATCAAGCGCGCCCGCCAGCTCGCGGATCGTGGTTGCGCCGACATACGAAGCATAATTTATGAGGCATCCATTGCTCTCCAATGTTTTAAAAAACTCCGCCAGCGGATACATGGAAGCGCCGCAGTTGCCCCCGATCAAGGTTGTTGTGCCGTCGCGGACCATGGCGGCCATGGTTCGATGGATTTCACCTTCGTGGGCATGGATGTCTATGAATCCCGGCGCTACCACCATGCCGGCCGCGTCAATGATCAAGCGGGCGCCGGCGTTGGAAATATCGCCGCCAATCGCCGGGTCAGCCGCGGACAGGCAGGCGATTTTCCCGTGCGAAACATACACATTCATCACGCTGTTGATGCCGTGCAAAGGGTCTATGACGCGCCCGCCGATGATTGCCAAATCATACCCTCCGGAATTTTCATGATAACTGCCGGCCCGAACGCAAATACCGGCGCTCATTGCAGCCAACGCGGCCAGGGCCATCATTTTCCAGGTAACCAAACAAAGCCCAGTCGGCGGCGCCGGTAAATGCCCGCGGATTCTGAATTGAGACCGAGCATGCATTTTCATTATGGGTATAGTGTAAACAACCGGATGGTAATGTCAAGGGCTACTGAAGACGGCGGCGAGTCCGGTGTCGCTTCCCCATCGGCAGGGCAGGCACTGTAGCGCTCCGGCATTAATTTCCCGGCCGCCTGGAGTACGCCCGCATGTATTTGGCGATGCGGGCAAGCATTTCCTGTGTGTTTCACAATGTTCTACAATGCGCTTGAAAAGCATGATCGGTTTATGCATACTGTAGGGGCATGTCGCTGGATGCTAAAAAACAACTGCTCAACCGCGGAATCAAAATCCCATGCCCGGAGTCTGTATGGATTGACCCGCAAGTAGCCCCGGACCGGATTGCGCCCAATGTAACCATCCATCCCGGCTGCCGCCTCCGCGGCGCGGATACATCCATCGGGCCGGACTGCGAGATCGGAGCGGAAGCGCCGGCGACCGTGGAAAACTGCCAACTGGGATCGGCCGTCCAATTGCAGGGCGGTTATTTCAGCCGGTCGGTGTTCCTGGACCGCGCCCGAATGGGCAGCGGCGCCCATGTGCGGCCGGGATGCCTGCTGGAGGAGGAAGCCGGCGGCGCGCACGCGGTCGGGCTCAAACAAACCGTCCTGATGCCGTTTGTCACCCTCGGCAGCCTGGTGAATTTCTGCGATTGCCTGATGGCCGGCGGCACTTCCCGCAAAAACCACAGCGAAGTCGGATCCGCCTACGTTCACTTCAATTTCACCCCGCACCAGGACAAGGCCACCCCTTCGCTGCTCGGCGATGTCCCGGCGGGCGTCTTGCTGGATCAGCCGCCGGTTTTCATGGGCGGCCAGGGCGGTCTGGTCGGCCCGGCACAGGTCACCTTCGGCGCGATCGTGCCGGCGGGCGTGATTGTCCGCGGCGGCATCGCCGCGCCGGGATTGTATGTCCCGCCGGCTGAACGCAAATTGCCATCCCGCGACTATCGCCCCGGCCGCTACAGCCGGATTGACCGGATTCTGCCAGCCAACCTGCGGTACCTTGGCAACATTATCGCCTTGCGCGCCTGGTACGATCATATCCGGGCGCGTTTCATGCTGGCTGATCCGTTTCAAGCCGCCTGCCATGCCGGGGCTTTGAAATGCCTGGCAGAAATCCTGGAAGAGCGGCTCCGCCGCCTGGACGAGCTGGCCGGCAAAATGCCCGAATCCATCAAGTTGCACGGCGCAACGCCCGCCGATGATTTTGGCGGCAAGGAAACCCTGCTGCAACAGCAACGGTTATACGAACGCTGGCCGGCCATGCGCAAACAAATCGAGGAAATTGCCGGGCAAAACTGGCCGCCGGATTCGGAGCTAACGGCCGCATTGTCCGGAATGGACGGCAATAATTACATTGAGGCCATCCAGTCGCTGGCGCCGGCCGCCCGCAAATCCGCCCATGCCTGGCTGACCAGGATTGTTGCCGCCGTGAGTGAAACATGTTGAGGGCGGTTTCGGTGTTGAGTGTTAAATGCCGGGGGTTGCGTGTTGAATGTTGACCTCGGGTTAATCCGCCGCAAGGAGAATCATATCATGGCACGATTATTCGGAACTGACGGCGTACGCGGGGTGGCCAATATTCATCCCATGACCGCAGAAATGGCGCTGGCCATCGGCCGCGCCGCGGCCTATATCTGCAAGCGGCATAATCACCGCCACCGGATCGTCATCGGCAAGGATACCCGCGTCAGCGGCTATATGCTCGAAAACGCCCTCACGGCCGGCATCTGCTCGATGGGGGTGGATGTCCTGCTGGTCGGCCCCATGCCGACCCCCGGAATCGCTTTCATTACCCATAACATGCGCGCCGACGCCGGCGTCGTGATTTCCGCCTCGCATAATCCCTACCAGGACAACGGCATCAAGCTCTTTTCGCGCGATGGATTCAAACTCCCGGATACGGTTGAGGATGAAATTGAAACCCTGATCACGACCGAAAAAATCCGCGGCATCCGCCCCACCGCCGCCGAAATCGGGAAGGCCTACCGGATTGACGACGCCATCGGCCGCTATATCGTCTTCTGCAAAAACACTTTTCCCTACGACCTGAGCCTCAGCGGCCTGAAAATCGTGCTGGACTGCGCCAATGGCGCCACGTACAAGGTGGCCCCGATAATTTTCGGCGAGCTGGGCGCAAACGTCGTCACGATCCATGACCACCCCGACGGCATGAACATCAACGATCATTGCGGCGCCACGGCGCCGCAGGACCTGGCGCGCGCCGTGCGGGAACAGGGCGCGGACGCCGGGCTGGCCTTCGACGGCGACGGCGACCGCCTGGTGGCGGTGGATGAGCAGGGCAACCTGCTCACGGGCGACCACATCCTCGCCATCTGCGCGCAGCACCTGAAACAGGCCAACCGACTGCCAAACAACCTTGTGATCACCACGCCCATGAGCAATTTCGGCTTCTGGACAGCTATGCGCGAAATGGGAATTGAAACGGGGGAAGCCGATGTCGGCGACCGTTATGTCTTGAAGATGATGCGCGAGCGCGGCGCCGTGCTGGGCGGCGAGGATTCGGGGCACATCATCTTCCTGGAACACCACACCACCGGCGACGGCATCATCTCAGCGCTGCAACTGCTGGCGATCCGGCAGGCCCGCGGCTGCCAGCTGTCCGAGTTGGCGCAGGTCATCCGGCGCGCCCCGCAGCAATTGATCAACATCGCCGTCCCGGCCAAGCCGCCGCTGGAAAATATCGCCCCGTTGCAGACAGCCATCCGGGACGCGGAACGGGAACTGGCCGGCCGTGGCCGCGTGCTGATCCGCTATTCCGGCACGCAGGCCATCTGCCGGGTGATGGTTGAAAGCATGGACGAGCAATTGACCGGGAAACTGGCCGGGCGTCTGGCGGATGCAGTCCGCGCCCACGTCCGGTAGCGCCCTATTCGCTTTTAGCGGCGGTGGGAAACAGAAACTCCGCCGCGGTTTCCGGTTCAATCCGGAAGGCCGATCCCCGCCCCTCAAAGAAACCGTGCGCCTCGATCAGATGGACGTTCAAATCCGTCCAGGTCAATGCCGCGCCCGTCGCCGGCCGCTCGGCGGTCGTCACCCGCTTGGCATAACGCCCCGGATGGCCCCAGGGGCAGACCAGCACCCCCTTGTACTCCTCGACGCTCACGCGCAAACCGCCCGTCTCCACCGGGTCGCCCAGGCCCGCCCGCCCCGCCGCCGTCAGCTCGCGCATGCGCCGCGCCACCATGGCGGGGGTCAGCCCGCGCCGGGCCAGGATCTCGGCGTCGGCCTGGATCACGTCCTCCGCCCGGCGCGCATCCCGGCCCATGAACCCATCGGCCACCAGCGCCGACGAACGGAGCAGCGCCTCCAGTTTCACTTCCCGCGGCGATATTTTCATGACCGGCCTCCTCACGCAAACTTGTCGTAATAAATCCTTTCGCCCGGCATGCCCAGCGCGGTGAAAAGCTGCACGGCGGCGTCAATCAATCCCGGGCTGCCGCAGAGATAACCTTCGTAACCGCTCAAGTCTTTGAACCGCCGGCGGACCGCCTCGGTCACCAGGCCGGTTTCCCCCTGCCAGGCGCCGCTGTCGCCCGGCCGCGAAACCACCGGCACGTAGGTAAAATCCGGCAGGGCGCGGGCAAACTCCGCCATCTGGTCCGCCAGGCAGAGATCGCGGACGGTCCGGGCGCCGAAGAAAAACACCGTCGGACGGCTGTCCTGCCGGCGGCGCATGTCATGCAAAATCGAAATAAACGGCGCAATCCCGCTGCCGCCCGCCAGGAACACCATCGGCTCCGCGTTGCCGCTGAGCCGGAAATCACCGTAGGGCCCGTTGAACCGCACCGCCGCGCCGGTTTTCAGGCGATCGAAACACCAGGTGGTGCAAATTCCGCCGGGCACGCGCCGGATAATCAATTCCACGGCGCCGGCGTCATGCGGGTCGGAGGCAATCGAATACGCCCGGTAGACCTCGCCACGGCCGCGGCCGTATGATGGGCAAAACAACTGCACGTACTGCCCGGCCGTGAATTCCAGCGCCGGCGGATCGGTCAATTCCAACCGGAAGCGTTTCATGTCATGGGTCAAATCCTCGATCCGGGCGCAGCGGGCCGCATATTCCCGGATATTGAACAAGTCATCGGGAATTTCGATTTCCAGGTCGTTCCGCACCCTGACCTGGCAGGACAGCCGCACCTGGTCCGCCAGTTCCCCGGGCGTCAGAAAAGGCCGTTCGGTCGGCAAAACCGGCCCGCCGCCCGCCGGCACCCGCAGTTTGCAGGCGCCGCAGGTGCCCCGTCCGCCGCAGGCGCTGGGGATGTAAATTTTAGCTTCCGCCAGGACTGACAGCAGCGACTTGCCGCCGGTCACCGTCAAATTTTTTTTCCCGTTGATCGTTATCCTGCATTCGCCGTAATCCGCGATCAGGCGCTCGGCCAAAACCACCATCAGCGCCAGGCCGGCGGCAATGGAACTGACGATCAAGACTGCTGTAAGCATGCCTGCCAAGCCAAGGCCCTCAATTCAATACGCCCGTGAAACCGATAAACGCCAGCGCCATCAGACCGGCAATGATCAGCGTGATGCCCGGTCCCCGTAACCCGCGCGGCACGCGGGCTTCATTCAGCCGTTGCCGAATGCCCGCCATCGCCAGGATCGCCAGCAGCCATCCGACGCCGCTGCCGAAGCCGTAACCCAGGGTCGCCAGAAACGGGTACCCGCGGATGATGGCGAACAGCGACGCGCCCAGGATGGCGCAGTTAACCGTGATCAGCGGCAGGAAAATTCCCAGCGCCTGGTAAAGCCGGGGGGCATACCGGTCAATCGTCATTTCCACCAGCTGCACGAACGCCGCAATGATGATGATAAACAGGATGAACCGGAAAAATTCCAGGCCCAATGGCGCCAGAATGTAATAATAGGCCAGCCAGTTCAGCGCCGCCGTCGCCGTCATCACAAACACCACCGCGCCGCCCAAGCCGGCCGCGGTTTTGACCTCGCGCGACACGCTGGTAAACGGGCACATCCCCAGAAACGTCGTCAGCAGTATGTTCTGGGTGAAGGCCGCGGCAAACATTGTGACCACCGCCAGCCAGGCCGTCCCTTCCGCGCCGTTCATTTTTTTATCCTCCCGGGCTCGATTGAGCGGCAAATCCACAATACCGACGCCAGCATGAAAAATGCGCCCGGCGGCATGACCATGATAATCCACTTGTCCCAGTGGATGGATGAAAAATACGGCATCGGCGCCCCCAGGATGGTTCCCATACCCAGCAATTCGCGGGGCACGGCGATGGCCAGGAGCACGGCGGAATATCCCAGGCCGTTGAACAACCCATCCAGCAGCGCCGGCCCGGGGGAATGCGACGACGCAAACGCCTCGCACCGGCCCATCAGGATACAGTTGGTGATGATCAATCCGACAAACGGGCCGAGGTTGCGGCTCATTTCCGGCCAGTAAGCCTTCAGCGCCAGGTCCACGATGATCACGTAAAACGCCATGATCAGCGTTTGCACCATCATGCGGATATTGCGCGGCGTCCAGTTCCGCAGGAGCGACACCGTCAGGCAGCTCATCATCGTCACCAGCGTCAGCGAGGCGCACATCACCGCGGTGTTCAGCACGGCATTGGTCACGGCCAGCGTGCTGCAGATGCCCAGCACCTGGCGGAACACGGGATTGTCGCGCCATAGCCCGTCCAGCATGATGGCGCGCGGAGTTTTGTTGGCGCCGTTCATGGTGCCGCCTCCCGGGACGTCATTTTCGCGAGCCATTCGCTCAGGCCGCGGTTGAGGAGTTGTTCCAGGCGCCGGCAGGTCTGCGTGGCGCCGGTGATGCCGTGAACTTCATTGGAATTGAGCGCCGATGACGGCGGCCGGATGCCCACCGGCCGGGCGGGCGGTCCGACCGCCAGGCCGGAAAATTGACGCCGGAATTCCCGCTCCGTGATCCGGGCGCCGAGGCCGGGTGTCTCATTCTGATCGTAAAATCCCAGGCCGGTCAGCGTTGCAAGGCCGGCCGACACGCCCGCTACCCCGCGGATCGGCGCCCAGAATCCCCGGCCTGACACCGGCACCGCATAGCCCAGAACCTCGCTGCCCCGGCGGCAGACATAAGCGCCGGCGGCAGCCGGCGCTTTTTCAAAATGCTGGTTGAACCGCGCATGCACTTCCGGCGCCGGGGGCATCCGGATGGCGGGGAAAGCCTCCAGCGCGGCCCTTTCGAACATCAACTGCTCGTTTGCCGCCACGCGCGCGCGCGTCATCCGCGCCAGGCCGATCAGCAGAATGCTGGCGCAGGCCGTGGCCAGAAACATGTAGGCTACCGGAAACCAGGGCTTGTCTTTCAGCGTCATGGCCGCGCCTCCCGCCCGCGCCGCGGCCGGCGCCAGGCCTGCACGCCGTAATCAATGATCGGCGCAAACATGTTGCCCAGCAGAATGCCGAACATCAGACCGCCATTGAAAATCGAGAAATTGCGGATCACCAGGGTGGCTGCGCCGATCAGGATGCCGTAATAAACGCGCCCGGCCGCCGTCCGGGGCGAACTGACCGGATCGGTGGCCATGAAAAAAGCCCCCAGCAGGAAACCGCCGCCGAACAGCGCCGGCCAGGCGCCCGGCACGGGCTTGACTCCCATCCAGTAAAGCGCCTGGTTCAGCGCCGCGTAGGTGAGCACCAGGGCGAGAATCGTGGCGCGGCTGGCGGTTTTCGTCCAGAACAGGTAAAGTCCGCCCAGCAGAATCAGCAGCGCGCTGGTGGCGCCCATGGCGCCGCTGAGGTTGCCGAAAAGCTGCGCCCTCAGCAGCGCGCCGGGACGGATCGCCACCTGCTCGCGATCGCCAACCGACGGGGGTATCGCGGCGGCCGCCGTTTCATCCGCCGACAACTTCAATTGCCCCGCTTTTAAATATGCCATGGGCGTGGCGCTGGTGGATGCGTCCGCGCCGTCGGCCTGCACGGCCGTGGACCAGCGGTCCAGCGCGCCGAACGGCCCGGCGGCCGCCGGGGCCCAGATGCCGGTCAAGGCCACGGGGAAACAAACATAGACAAAACACCGTCCGGCAAGCGCCGGATTGAAAAAGTTGCGGCCGAACCCGCCAAAAACCTCCTTGGCGAAAATCACGGCAAAGCCCGTGCCGACCGCCAGCACATGCCAGCCTACGCCCGGCGGCATGACCACCGCAAAGAGCGCCCCCGTTACGAACACCGCCTCACTCACCGGCTCGCCGCGCAGGCGGCAGAAAATCCATTCCAGCAGGAACCCCCAGGCGCAGCAAAACGCGATCATCGCCAGCGACCGCCAGCCGAAATAATAGACGCTGCCGGCAGCGCAGGGAATCAGCGCCAGCAGCACCCGCCGCATCGCCGGCTGCCGGCGCAGCCAGCCGGCCGGGGCGGGATTCTTGATCATCTGCAAAAGCGAGCCTTGGGACATGTCAGGGCTTCCGATAATATCCGTAATGCCAAATCCCGTATTTTATGCCGGCAGCCGGACTGGCCAATCACTTTTCACCGTTGCGGCCTCCGAATATTGATGAAGATTTCAGCCCGGCCTGCATGGAAGACAGGTTAAAGTGATCCCCGGAGGGTGTCAATCTTCTTTATGCATCTGCAAATTTGCTGGACTTATTTCGTAATCATTACTAGAATTGAAAATGGAGTCGGGTTACAGTATAGCGCGGCCAACAAGGAGGTATGCATGCCTTGCGACAAGATGAAAGTGATTGAGGATGCGGAAACGGAAACGCCGGCAACAAGCAGTGAACCCAAACAGGAACAGAAAAAGATGAGCACAACCCTGGTAATGCGCCGCATGCCTGAATTTGAGATGGATGCCTATGATGCCGCTACGGGGCATTACACGAAAGTCTCCAGCGAGCAGCTTAAAGGCAAGTGGGCGGTGGTATGTTTTTATCCGGCGGATTTCACCTTTGTCTGCCCCACGGAAATTGCCGCCATGAACGCGCACCTTGACAAGCTGACCAAGCTGGGCGTGGTGGTCGTGCCCATTTCCGGCGATACCAAGTTCAGCCATAAGCGCTTTGTTGAAACCGAGCCGTTGTTGAAAAACCTGAAACTCACCATGGGCGCGGACACCACCGGCAATGTAGCGCGCAAATTCGGCGTCTGGGTGGAACAGGAAGGCGTGGCCCTGCGCGGGCGGTTCATCATCAATCCTGACGGCATTGTGGTGGCCGAGGAAACCGTGGCCGACAGCGTCGGCCGCAGCGTGGTCGAGTTGCTCCGCCAGATTGAAGCCTGGCAGCACGCCTACAAGACCGGTGAAGTCTGCCCCGCCGGCTGGCGCAAGGGCAAGAAGACCCTGCCCGTGAATACGGATGTGGAAAAAATGACCGGCCACGTAGGCGAATACATTACGCTCGAAGAA
>JAXGSX010000047.1:0-16478 GCA_040775225.1 Kiritimatiellia bacterium
CAGGTTGTCCTGCGCCGGACAGAGGGCTACCGGATCGGGCATGCCGGCCAATTGCACCTGGCTGGGCGTCAACAACTCCAGCGCGCCGGCCGTCGGTTCAACCTCCAGCCGATCGGCCAGCGTAACCGGGACCAGGATGCTCCGGATGTCATGGAAGCCATCCGGCCGCCGTCCCAGCACTTCCAGGAACAAGTTTATTTTCGCGTAAGCGCGGATATCCTTGAGCACAACCGCCAATCTCCAAGGTGTTCGTCTCAACTGAAACCGCGCTTTATCCATCAGAAGCATCAAAAAGTCAAATGTATTTTCTGTTTTTTTATTGTTATCCCCACGGCTGCGTCATTCTTGCGGCTCGCCAGTGACCTGCCCGCGACTTGGCAGGCGGGGGGCGCATCTGCGATTCATTTTATTCGTCGAAGCGCAACTTTTTGGAGTGCGGCGGCTTGACGCCGCTTTTTCGGGTTAAACGCAAGCCTATAAAAGCGCAGTCGAGCCTGCGCACTCCAAAGCCGCTTCGCGGCAAAAGACTGTGCGAAAGCAACGAAAGCGTGCCTGGACCGGCTTGATTGCAATGAATCGCAGATGCGCCAGCAGGCGGGCGGTTCGCCCCTTTAATCTTGTGCAATCGGAATTGGCGTGTTAGTGTATCTTTGCGCGTAAGCAACGCGCATTTCCACCGCTGCACCGAAAGCACAGACGTGAGAAACGGAGGCGATTGCCATGCAAGTCAAGCGGTGGAAGCAGGACGTGCAATCCCCGGTCATCCAGCAAGTGCGCGGCAGTCTCGGCGCTCATGAACAGGGGCGTATTATCACGACGAGCGACTACAGCAAGGGGGCGAAGGACGAGGCGGAACGCCCGGACGCCACGCCGGTCGGCCTGATGAACGGCGAACAACTTGTCGCCCTGCTGGTGGGAAACGAAATCGGCGTTCGCCGCACGCCGTTTCAGTTGATCGAGCTCGGCGAGAAGATGGACGCCGGCGAAGTGGAAAACAGCCCATGACCTTTCATCCTGACTGCCCCTACAACGACCTGCCGCCACTGCCGCCGAAGGCGGAGGTGGAGACAAGGGCGGTGCTCAAGAAGGCCATCTCGACGGCGCGGGCGGTGGCGGAACTCAAGGGCGTGGGCGGCGTGATTCCGAATCAGGCGATGCTGGTCAACACGCTGGTTTTGCAGGAAGCGCGGGCGAGTTCAGAAATCGAGAACATCATCACCACCAACGACGCTCTCTTTCGGGCCATGGCGAGCAGCGCCGGGGCGGCGGACCCGGCGACCAAGGAAGTGTTGCGTTACCGCGAGGCGCTCTGGGCCGGTTTCAACCGGGTGAAGGCCAAGGGCCGGTTGAGCGCCGATCTCTTTGTACATCTCGTGCAGACGATCAAGGAAGATACGCAAGGCATCCGCAACCGACCCGGAACGGTGATCGGCAATGCGCGGACACGGGAAGTGATCTACACCCCGCCGGAGGGCGAGCGGGTCATTCGCCACATGCTCAACGACCTGGAACGGTTCATCCACGGCAACGATACGCTCGATCCTCTTGTGAAACTGGCCCTGGTCCACTACCAGTTCGAGGCCATCCATCCGTTTTTCGACGGCAACGGCCGGACCGGGCGACTGATCAACATTCTGTACCTGGTGCAGAAGGGATTGCTCGAACAGCCGGTGCTGTACATGAGCAAGTACATCATTGACCGGAAGCCCGAATACTACCGTCGCCTTCTTCGGGTCACGGAGAATGGCGAGTGGGAAACGTGGGTGCTCTACATGCTGGAGGCGGTGGAGAATACATCCGTTTTCACCCGGCAGCGCGTCCTGGCGATCCGCAAGCTGCTGGATGAGACCCTTGCGCTGGCCAAAAGCAAACTGCCCGCTCGCGTGTACTCGAAGGATCTGATCGAGTTGATCTTCCGCCAGCCCTACACCAAGGGGCAGTTTGTCGTGGACGCGGGATTGGCGGAGCGTCAGACCGCCGCCGAATACCTGAAGGAACTGGAAGGCATCGGTGTGCTGGAACCGCGCAAAGTTGGGCGCGAAAACCTGTATCTCAACTTGAAACTCTATGAACTGCTGGCAAAGTAACCTGTCGCCGTCTTCGACACTTCGTAACGATATGTCGAAATCCGACGGTCCTTTCGACACATTGCCGGGGTATGTCGAAGGCACCGACCTGTTCAAATCGGCGAGGATTTGCTGGCATAAGGTCTATTTGACGAGTAAATGGCAGACTCCGCTGCAAGCGGTTCGCAGTATTGACAAAAGGCTGTTTGTGAATGGGTTACGACATACACGCTTATTTGACTGAAATCCTGCTGGAGGCCCCGAAATGCCAGCTAACATCCCATTGACCGACCCGGACCGGGAGAACCCGAACGAGTACACCGAAGTCGAATACCCGATGCTGGCGCAACTGGCCGGGATGGGATGGGACTATCTGCAAGGCAACCGGTATCTGCGCGACGCCAAGATTCTCGGATGCATCGCCAAGGTGGCCTCGAATCTCTAGCCGGTGTCGCCTGTATTTATTCAGCCTGGCGCCCCGACCCAACCGCCTGGCGGCGCCGCGCCCCGCCAGGCGGTCTGGTGCCGCACGCGCCGCCGATCCCGATCCGGCGCGGCCGCCGCCTGCCGGCTAAATCGTCCTGGCGCGGACGGTTATCAGCAGCTGCCGCCTTTCGCTGGCTTCCCGGCTGCTCCGGAACAGGCGCCCCAGCCAGGGGATGGCGCCCAACACCGGCACCCGGTCTTCCACCCGCTTCGTGCCAGTGGTGACCATGCTGCCAACCACGGCGGTTGATCCGTTGCGGATCGAGATGTTGGGAGCGATGCGGCGGGTATGGAAGACCGGCAGGGCAATGGGGACCGCGCGGCTGGTCCCATCCGTCCCTTCGCAGGCGGCCGGATATTCCTTCCATTCGGTCAACTCGACAATTTCCGCCGTCATTTGCAGGTCAATCATGTTCCGCCGGGCATCGAACACGGGCGCAACATTGAGCGTTACGCCGACATCGCGGTTCGTGAAATTGCAGGGGACGATGGCCAATACGCTGCTGATGGCCGCGCCGTTGGTCACCGATTCGCGCCGGATTTCCATCCCGGTCGGGTAAAATATTTCCTTGACGACCTTGATGGTGGTGTTCGTGCCGGACTTCACCCTGACCTTGGGCGCGCTGATCAGGTTGGCCGCGCCGGAATATTCCAATGCGTCAAGAATGTTTGTGCCGTCACCTTCTCCAACCGCCGGCAGCTTGGAACCGTCGAGTTGCCAGGATAACCCGGCGGGAGCCGGCGCCGTTGCACTGATTTCCACAAAGCGGACCTCGACCTCAATTTCCGGGTCAGCCGCAGCGGCGAGGCCGGCCGCGATCAACCAGCAAAGCAGCAGATGTCGCACACGCATATTTTCCTCCTTCAGCATCCCGTAACACGGACTTAATAATGCCTTAAATTCCGAAAACTGCCATACAAATTTTTCGGCTCCCCCGCATAATCCATGGGCGACAAACACTTCATGAATGCTTTAGACCATCTTCAAAAGTCGTCCCTTGCCGCCTTGCGCGGCAGGAACGAAAGGTTATGCCATGTCCATCATGCGGCATAATTTGATTGCGGATTTTGCGACGTCGGGTAATATCCGTTGTCGGTTTGTTTAAGGCGCACTACGGCCGGCGCGCTGTGCGCCAGCGGCCCACAGCGCCAGAACGGAGCGGAAAACGGCCGGCGCCACCGTGGCGCGGAACATTCAGTAACGCGGATAAAGGAATTGACATGGCTATCTGTTATCAGAAGGGCGGCGCGGACACGGAAATCAATGCCAGCGACCTCAATCAATGCCTGCAGGCAGTGGTCGCCGCCCTGCCGGACGGCGCGCGTAAAATCCTGCTGATTCCGCCCGATTTCTCCCGGTTCCACTCCGGCGCCGGCGAAATCTGCGCCCGGTTGTACCAGACGCTCGCCCCGCGCGCCGAGGTGACGCTGCTCCCGGCGCTCGGCACCCACCGGCCGATGACCGCGGAGGAAATCAAAACCATGTTCCCGGGCGTGCCGGCCGAACGCGTGCGCGTGCATGACTGGCGGCATGGTTTGGCCCTGATGGGCGAAATCCCCGGCGCGCGCCTGGCGGAATTGAGCGGCGGCAAGGTGGATTATAATGTACGGGTGGAAATTGACCGGATTGCCGCCGAAGGCGGACACGACGCCATCCTATCGGTAGGGCAGATCGTCCCGCATGAAGTGATCGGCATGGCTAACGGCAACAAAAACATCCTGGTGGGCATCGGCGGGCCGGACATCATCAACAAGAGCCATTTCCTCGGCGCCGTCTGCAACATGGAAACCATCATGGGGCATATTGACAGCCCCGTGCGCACCCTGTTTAACGAGGCGGAAGACCGCTACCTGCGGCATCTGCCGATCCGCTACATCCTCACCGTGCGCGCGAAAAACACCGCCAACCAACTGGTAACGCGCGGGCTTTTCGCCGGCGATACCCGCGACTGCTACCTGGCAGCCGCGCGCCTGAGCCAGCAGGTCAACATCATCCGCGTGCCCCCCCTGCCGAAAGTGGTGGTGTACCTCGATCCCGCGGAATTCAAGAGCACCTGGATCGGCAACAAGGCCATTTACCGGACGCGGATGGCCATCGCTGATGACGGCGAGTTGCTGATCCTGGCGCCGGGCCTGGTGGAATTCGGCGAGGCGGAAGTCAACGAACGCATGATCCGCAAGTACGGCTACCACGGCACGCCCGCCACCCTGCGCTACGTCGCGGAGGACCCGGAACTGCGCGAGAGCCTGGGCGCCGCCGCGCACCTGATTCACGGCTCCAGCGAAGGCCGGTTTTCCATCACTTACGCCTCCGGCGGCCTGGACCGCCAGGCGATCGAGGCGGCCGGTTTTAAATACACCGACCTCGCCGCCGCCATGCAACGCTACAATCCCGAGCACCTGCGGGACGGGTTCAACACCATGCCCGACGGCGAGCGCATTTACTACATCTCCAATCCGGCGCTCGGCTTGTGGCAGATGGAAAAGTAACAATAGTGACCATGCCGGAAAATACTGGCCGGACAGCCGTGTTCCTGGCCGTCAATGCCACCCATTCCCATACCAACCCAGCGGGCTGGACCCTGGGCCAGGCGGCCGAAGGCGCCGGCTGGGAATGGCGGATCATCGAGGCGACGACCCACGAACCTGTGCAGCCTTTGCTATTGCGCCTGGCCCAACCGCCCCCCGCTGTGCTGGCGGCTTCTTTTTTCCTGTTTAACCGGAATTTTTTGCTGGAAGTGCTCGCCCGCTACAAGCGCCTGTATCCGGCATGCATCCTGCTCGGCGGCGGCCCGGAATTTCTGGGCGATAACCGCGCCTTCTTGAAGCGGCATCCGTTCATGGACGCCGTCATCCGCGGCGAAGGCGAAGCGGCCTTGCCGGATTTCCTGGCGCGGTGGAATCAGCCCGGCCGTTGGCATGAAGTCCAGGGCGTCTGCGCCCGGCCGGGCGGCGCCGACCTGGATACGGGCGCAGCCCGCCTGCCGGATTTGAATGCCATTCCTCCGGCCACGCCCGCGGGTTGGCGGCGGAATCACAAACCATTTCTCCTGGCGGAGACCAGCCGGGGCTGCGCCGGCCAATGCGTCTTCTGCGCCAGCGGCGCCGGCGCGCCGCCTACCCGGCATTTTCCCATCGCCCGCGTGCAGGAAGAACTGCGCCGCCTCCAGGCAGCCGGCCTGCCGGAAGTCCGGCTGGCGGACCGCACGTTCAACGAATCCCCCGCCCGGTGCATCCGCCTGCTCCGGATGTTCCGCGATGAGTTCCCATCCATGCGGTTCCACCTGGAAATAGATCCCGGGCGGGTGACGCCCGCCATCATGCAGGAATTCGCCGAGGCCCGCCCCGGCCAGCTTTACCTGGAACTGGGCGTGCAGACTTTGACCGCCGCCGTATTCCAAAACCTCGGCCGGGCCGGCACACTGGACGCCGCCCGCACCGCCACGCGCCAGTTATGCGCCATGCCGCACCTGCAAACGCATGTTGACTTGCTTGCCGGCCTGCCCGGCGGCACCCTGGCAATGCTGCAGTCTGATTTGCAGGCCCTGGTAGAGATGCGCCCGGCCGCTATTCAACTGGAAATCCTAAAACTACTCCCCGGCACCGCCCTCGCCGCGCAGCAGGAACGATGGGCGCTCCGCGCCGCCCCTACTCCGCCTTACGAAATCCTGGCCACTGCCTCCATGACCCCGGCGGACCTGGAGACGGCCCGGCAATGGTCATGCCTGGTGGACTGGTTTTACAATCAACCCGACTTGCAGGCGGCGACCACCGCCGCCGCCGGGCAGTTGCCGGAGTTCTGGCCGGATTTGGCCGCCGCCTGCCAGGCGCAATTGGGCCTTTGCGACGCGCCCAGCCTGGAAAACCGCTTCCGTATTTTTGACACATTCCTCCAGGCGCGCGCCGGGCAGAAGCCGGACCTGCGGCACCGCCTGCATTATGCGCGTCTGCGGCATAGCTTGAGCCATGGTTACGGCATGAATATCCAGCCGTGGAAAAAACCGCTGCCAGCCAATGCCCGCCTGGTGGAAGGGCGTGCGGCCCAGGTATTTGCGCAGGTCTGGGCGGCCCGGCTCGACCGGCAATACTACTTCCTTTACACACGGGAATCGCGCCGGGCGGCGGCAATTTACGTTGAGGAATGATCGGCCCGGGCATCCATTCAAAGGCAAAAACGACATTGCCAAACCGGATCAGACCGGGTATATTCAATTCGTATTTTGCCCATTCCCGGCATCCGGATGCCGGGAATGGGCTGATCAAAACGAGCCGATGGTTGAAAAGACCGTGTCGGTAACAGGGAGGTTGGCATGCTGGCTTGCGCAAAACGCCTGGATATCACACCGACCGGTCCGGTCTGGATGGATGGCATGATCCGCGCCCATCCCTCCACCGGCGTCCATGATCCGATTTACGCCAAAGCCCTCGCCCTGGCAAATTCCAGCCGGCCGGAAGAATGTTTTGTGCTGGTTTCGATGGATGTCTGCGTGCTGCGCACGGAAGACGCCTCGGATATCCGCCGGACGGCAGCCAGGGCAACAGGCATTCCCGCCGGCAACATCATCCTGGCCGCCACGCATAATCATTCCGGCCCCGCCCTGGCCGGCATCCTGACTCCCACGGCGGACGCGTACCTGGAGGAATTGAAACCGTGCGTGTTGGATTTGATCGCGCAAACCGCCGGCGGGCTGGCGCCCGCCACGGCCGGCTGGGCGGCCGGCGCGGAAAAAACCATCAGCCATTACCGGCGCCTGATGGCGGATGACGGCCACGTGGTGATGAACTGGGAGCCATACGCCCCGGAACACATCATCGGGCCGCTGGGCAAAATTGATCCGGAAGTCCTGGCGCTGCGGGTAACCGCCGCCGGCGCGGCGGCGCAGCCGATCGCTCTGCTGTTCAACCACGCCGGCCACCCAAACGTCCTCTCGGGCGATAATTACCTGATCAGCGGCGACTATCCCGGCCTGGCCGAAAAAATGCTCCAGGAAAAATGCGGCGGCGTGGCCCTCTTCCTGAACGGTGCGCAGGGTTCCGTGGACATTGACGGGCTGAAAGACCGCGACGATTCCGGATTGCAGCGCGTCGCCCGGGCCCTGGCGGACACTGTCCGGCCGCTGGCAGACCAAATCCGCCCGGCCGACCTGCCCATCGCCGGCGCGAACCATACCTTCAATGTGCCCGCCCGGAAGATTACCGATGAAGAGCTGGTCTGGGCGGACGGCATTTTAAAAGAAACCGGGGGCGCCATCCAGGCCATGGCCGACGGCGTGGGCGACGACTACAAGGCCCGGCTCTACACTTCCCTGCGTCAAATTCAGGATCAGGACGTGGCCATCGAGCAGACCTGCGTGGCCGTCGGCGACGCCGCGTTGATCACCTTCCCGGGCGAACTGTTCACCGAAATCGGCATGCGGATCAAAGCCCAGAGCCCGTTCCGCCATACCGGCATCGTCGGTTTGGCCAACGGTTATACCGGCTACATCCCCACCGCCAAGGCCATCCTGGAAGGCGGCTACGAACCCGACACCCGGCGGTTGGACGCTGCTGCCGAGGACTTGATTGTGGAGCACAGCTTGAAACTGCTGAAGCGAGTGCGGCAGTTGAACAGCGCATCCGGCAGTTGAAAAGCGGCATGGCCAACCAATCCCTCAGTTTATTGCAGTCACAGAGGCAGATTCAGACGCTGGCGCCGCAATTGCGCCAGTCGCTCGAATTGCTGCAGTTGCCGGCGCTGGAACTGCGCGCCATGATCCAGAAGGAACTCCAGCAGAATCCCACCCTGGAGGAAAAACCGTCCGACACCCCGACCATTGAAATCGAACCGGGCACCGGCGCGGTGGACGATGCCGGGGAAATGAGCTTCAAGGAAGAATTCGATATCCTGGCCCGCATGGACAACGAGTGGTGCGAATATTTCATGCAGGAGCAGGAATACCGCGCCCCCGACCCGGATTACGACAAGAAACAGGAATTTTTGATCAATTCCGCGGGCGAATCGCTCCAGGAGCACCTGCGCCGGCAGTTGGCGGTCGCCGGCCTTGACGAACGCGACCGGCATCTCGGCGAATTGCTGATCGGCTCCATCAACGAGGACGGTTTCCTGGCGCAGCCGCTGGAAGCCCTGGCGGAATCCGCCGGCGCCGACCTGTCGCGCCTGCAGGATGTGCTGAACCTGATCCAGGATTTCAGTCCGGTGGGCGTCGGCGCCCGCGATTTGCGGGAATGCCTGCTGTTGCAACTGGAACGGCTGGGCCGCGCGGATTCAGTCGCAGCCGCCGTGGTGGACCGGCACCTGGAACTGCTGGGCCGCCATGAATACCGCGAAATCGCCCGGCAGCTCGGCCAGCCGGCGGACGAAGTGCGCCAGGCCGCGCGTTTGATCGCCACGCTCGATCCCCGCCCCGGCCGCGCATTTGACACGGATGTCACCCAGTATATCGTTCCGGAAGTCACCGTGGAAAAAGTCAACGGCCGGTACATCGTCATGCTGAGCAACGACCACTTGCCGCACCTGCGCATCAGCCGGCAGTACCGGGAGTTGATGCAGCAGCGGAACACGCAGGCGGAAGTGCGGGACTACATCCGCGACCGCATCCGTGCGGGTGTTTTTCTGATCAAAAGCATCGCGCAGCGCCAGCAGACCATCTACCGCGTCGCCGCGGAAATCGTCCGGGTGCAGAACGACTTCCTCGACCGCGGCATCGCCCACCTCCGGCCGCTGGTAATGGCCGACGTGGCGCGCAAGGTGAAACTGCACGAAACCACCATTTCCCGCTGCGTGGCCAACAAATACATGCGCACGCCCCAGGGTGTTTTTGAAATGAAGTACTTCTTCACCCCGGGACTGAAAACCGCCGGCGGCGAATCCGTATCCAACAAAACCGTACAGAACATGATACAACACCTGGTGGCGCAGGAAGACCCCGCGCAGCCGCTGGCCGACCAGGAAATCCAGTCGCGGCTGCAGCAGCAGGGCATCCAGGTCGCGCGCCGCACCATCGCCAAGTACCGGCTCGCCCTCAAAATCCCGCCATCGCACCTGCGGAAAACGTCCTGACGCCGGCCGGCGGCGCGGAAATTACTCCGCCCACACCGCTTCGAATTCGCGCAAAGGCGGCAGTTTAATCACACCGCCGCAGCCGACGCGCAACGCGCGGCCGGCGGTCAGGGATCGCGCCCGCCGCACTCCGCCGCGCACCCGCAATTCCAGCCCGCGGATTTCGGCCACCCGTTGGATGGGGCGGGTCATGCCGCCATTGTAATTCACCAGGTGGATCAGGCGCCCGGCGCGTCCGGCGCAGCGCCGGATGGTAATCTCGATGGCGCCATTGCCGCCGCTCAATGCCACCGGCGGCCGGGCATGGCCGGCCAGGATACGACCGATCAGCCGGTCGTAATGGGTAATCCCGAATTTGCGGTAGAACTCGAAAAACATTCCGGCGATGAACACCACCCGGCCGCGCCCGAACCGGCGCGCCATGATGAAGGGATATTCCGGCGCTGCCGGCCGGCCGGAATACCGCCCGGCCAGCGGCGGGCACAGCCGCCCGCGTACGCAAGCCGGGGCGGCGGCCACGTCCAGCGCCAGCGTCGGCGCCGGCAGCAAGTCCACGCCTTCCGCGGCAAAAACATCCAGCGGTTTTGACAGGGCGAAGTAGTCGTGCGTCTGATACCGGCGATAGCCCCGGAAGCGCGCGCCGAACAGGCCGCGCAGCAGGAAATCCCGGCGCTTCTGGCCCTGCGCGTCAAACAGCGCAGTTTCTCCGTCCGCCAGCAGCAGGCCGCCCGCGCGCACGAATTCGCGCAAACGCCGGCCGGTATGTTCGGACATGCAGGCGATATTGGGCAGCACCAGCGCCCGGTAGCACTCCAGCCGGTCCAGGTTCAATTCCGTCGCGATGTCGAAGGGAATGCCGGCACGGAACAGGGCGCCGGCGGCGCCGTTGAGTCCGGCCATGTAATCGCCGGCCGCGCCGGCGCACTGCTTGCCGGAACTGTCATACAGGTCGGACGCCTCGCCGGAAGACGTGTAATGGGCGGCCGTATCGAACGAGTGAAACAGCGCCGTTTCCGCGGCGCTTTCGGTGTCGGCGTAGTACGCGGCATGCCGGCGGTCGAATTGCACCATCTCCCGCGCGGCCGCGCCGGCATGCGAGCGCAGCCGGCTGGTGGCGCAATGGATGCCGTACCAGACGCTGGCGCCGTTGGCGAGGGCCGAGGCGTAACACAGCCGGGTTTCCGCCGGGGTGTGCAGGTACCACGACCAGGGCTTGTGGTCGCCGGCCATAAAAATCACGCGCGGCCTGGCTCCGGCCACGGCTTCCACGGTCCGCGCCTGCAGGCCGCAGCGCCAGATATCGGTTTGGGCCGGCGGACCGTAAAACTGGAACCCGCCTTCCGTGCCCACGATATCGTTGCAGGCCAGCAACGCGCGCATGTCGTCCGCGCCGCCGCCGCCGTGCAGCAAGCCCATGTTGTTATACGCCAGCCAGGCCGGGTTGACCTGCTTCACGCGGGTATAAGCCTTGCGCAGGAATTCCAGGCGGGCGGCGCGGGCGAATTCGGCCAGGACGGCCGGGGCGGCCTTGCGCATGGCCAGTCCGTGCCGCTTCCGGAACAGCTTCTGGCAGCGGGGGCAGAAGCAGGGGATGGACACCGGCCCGTCGAAAAACACCCCGGCGATTTCAAACGGCGCCAGGCTGTCTATGACGCCCAGAAAATATTCCACCCAGCTGGAATTCAGGCAGCAGCCGTAATAGGTGCCGTAAAGTTTCGTGTATGCGCCGGTCCGATCCACCAGCGCCCACTCCGCGGCGCGCCGGTTTTGGGAGGCCAGCAGGATGTGGCAATTCAGGTAGAGAATGATTCTGATCCCGCGCCGGCGTGATTCCGCCAGGTATTTTTTCAGCTTTGCGCCATGGGGCTCCGCATCGAACACGGCCGAGTACAACTCCGCGTGCGTATGAAAAAGCTGCTCGGTGTCAAACCCGAACTCCTGCCACAAACCGGGCACCTTCATGGTCCGCGCGGGGCCGCCTTCAAAATCGCATTGCAGGGCGGCGGTCCGCATATGTTTGTTCGATACCTGGCCAGTTTGCATAGATCAGCCATCTCCCGAAAGATTGAATGCCTTCGCCTTAGGCGGCACGCTGGTGTAACCTAGTCATTCATTCCGTAAAAAGCCAGCATATTTATTGCCATATTGCATTCATCCGGCGTATAATTTCATTGCCAAACGCAGAAATGTGGTATAATAAAAAGGCATGGTTGAATTGCATGGCCCAGCGGCGGTTAAATGCGTATGAAAACAAGGCTAAATTTGATGTTCGCGCTGGCGCTGGCGGCGGGGTGGCAACCCTGCTGCCCGGCGGCGTCCGAACTGCCGGACTTCGACCATTACCAGATAATCCTGGACCGCAAACCATTTGGCGAAATCGTGCCGCCGGAATCAGCCGAACCGGACGCCGCGGCCGGCGCCGCGCTGACCCAGAACCTGGAATTGCGCGCCATCATTGACGATGGCGAGACGATGCGCGTCGGTATGTTCGATAAGGGCGGTAACCGCAGTTTTTACATCAGCCTGGGTGAAACCGTGGATCAGTTGGAACTGGTCAGCGTGGATTACGATGCCGAGGAGGCGGTGTTGCGCAAAATGGACGAAACCATCGTGCTCAAGTTGAGGCCGGATACTGAAGGGGGCGCGGCCCCGGCTGCCGCCGCGCCGGCCATGCAACCAAAACCTGATGCGCCGCCCTTTCATACCGCGGCGCCAAGCGCCGGTCCGCGCCGGCCCTTTTTTGCCGAATTAAAGCGGCGCCGTGAAGCCGCCGGAACCAACCTGCCCGCGCCGCGCGGGTTTGCCGAGTTTTTCAAGCGGACCGCGCCGCCGCCCGGCGCTGCCACCAACCCGCCGTCGCCCTTCGGACCGTTCACGCCGGTCGCCGGCACTAATGCCGGCTTTGTGCCCTTTGGCGCGCCCCCCGCACCGGCGGCCGCGCCGGATGCCGCAGTCTTCTCTCCCTTCAATCCCAACCTGCCGGACGCGTCTGTCCCGGGAACCGTCCCGGCGGATAGTCTGCTGCAACTGCCTGCGGAAAACGTCGAACAGCCCCTGGAGGCGGTTCCGTTCCAATTCATCACGGAGTAATCACCAGTTTCAAGCGCCATGCCTGACTCAATCCAGCCTGCCCCGCCGTTTGACGGCATCACGGTTGTCCTGCCCTGTCTGAACGAGGAAGCTTCCATCGCCCAAGTCATCTCCAAGGCCCGCGCCGGTCTCCAGCGCCTGGGTCAGCGCGGCGAAATCCTGGTGGTGGACAACGGTTCCAGCGACGCCTCCGTCCGGCTGGCCCTGGAAAACGGCGCGCGGGTGGTCCGTGAAAAAAACCGGGGGTACGGGTCCGCCCTGCGCGCCGGGTTCCGCCAGGCTGCTTATGGCATTATCGTGATGGGCGACGCCGACCTGACCTACGATTTCGAGCGGATGGATATCCTCGTGCAGCCGATTCTAGACGGCCAGGCCGACCTGGTGATGGGCAACCGCATGCACCGCATCCAGCCCGGCGCCATGCCCGGCCTGCACCGTTACATCGGCAATCCGTTACTCTCGCTCTTCCTGCGGATCATGTTTCACAGCAACGCCGTGCATGACGCCCACTGCGGCATGCGCGCCATCACCAAGGCCGCTTACGAACGCCTGCATTGCGTCACCACCGGCATGGAATTCGCCAGCGAAATGGTCATCCGCGCCATCCGCTGCCGGCTGCGCATCGCCGAGCGCGACATTGAATACCATCCGCGCGTCGGCGAATCCAAGCTGCGCTCTTTTAAGGACGGCTGGCGCCACCTGCGATTCATGATCCTCCACAGCCCGACCATGCTGCTGTTGCTGCCCGGAATCGTCTGCTGGCTGGCCGGCCTGGCCATCTCGCTGCCGCTGGCCTTCGGCCCGATCGTCATCCAGCAGCGCGCCGTGGATATCCACTGCATGCTGCTGGGCGGAGTGCTGAACATCGTCAGCCTGCAAATCATCGCCGTGGGCATCCTGGCCAAGGCTTACGGGCATCTCTCGGGGCTGCATTCCGACCAGTTGATTGCCTGGCTTTACCGCTGGTTCACTTTCGAACGCGCCTGTGTGATCGCCGCCGCGGTTTTCTTCGCCGGCCTGCTGATCGTGCTGCTGGTGATCGCTCAATGGGTGGCCAGCGGATTCGGCAACCTCGACCAGCAGCGCCTGCTCTTCCTGGGCGTAATCTTCCTGGTGAACGGCGTGCAACTGGGCACCGCTTTTTACCTGCTGAGCATCATGGCGCTGCCGCGGCATCTCGACCGGATTCCGCCCCAAGCCGCCGAAACCGGCATCCCGGACGCCTGATCCCGCCCGGCCGCGCCGGACGGCGCTTCACCGCGCGCCGCTCCAACTTCAAGCCAGGCGGCCGGCCAGGGTGTCCGTCAGGGCTAGGTATTTTTCATGAATCATGCGGCGGTCGAATTCCCCGAACTCGGCCAGCATGGCCTGCTCCTGGGCATCGGTAAAGTACGCCCGCACCGCGGGGAAAAACACCTTGTCTTCCTTTTCAATATGGCGGGGATAAAATTCCGTCAAAGTCCGCAGTGCGGCCGCGATGTCCGCGAGCGCCGCGGCGGCGCCGGCGCGATAGCGGTCGTTGGCCGCAACCAGCGCCTTCACGATCTGGCGGCCGCGCACGTGTTCCTGAATCAATTCCTCCATCAGCCGCCGGTCGGCGGCGGACAGCGGTTTCCGTTCCAACTCGCGGAACAGGATGTCCTCCTCCTTGCCGTGGTGCGTGCGGTCCGCGTAAGTCCGGATGAAATCCACCGCCGCGTCCACCCACTGCGGGTCCACCCGTGAGGCAGACTGGATGTGCGCCAGTATTTTCCGGACGACCGCAATCATGCGTTCAATCAACCGATGTTCAATCATCAACGGAGCGCGTGCTTGCAGGATGTTTCCCTCGCTGCTGGTTTGAATGCATTCCGGCCAGGATGTCTTCAATGATACTACCCGCGCATGAGCATGTCAATTTTGGATTTGATGCTCACGGCGTTCCGCGGCAAATGCAGCACATCGCAATTCCCGCATCCAATCCGTCACCTGCGCGCTGGATACCGCCTCATCCTGGTAAAAATGCCGGACGCCATGATTCAATGGGCATGGACAAACGCTGTTGTTTTTTGTATGTTCCGCGGATGCACGGCCTCTGGTCCGCGCCGCAAAAGGCTCGTGTCCATGCAGAAAAGAATGATGCCAGCCGGCGCAACCGTTTAAAAGACTGAATCATCCGCCGCCAGGCTGGGGAAATTACAATGCAAACTCCTTTTCCAAGGTCCGATTTGCCCGTCGTGGCCATTGTCGGACGGCCAAATGTCGGCAAATCCGCCCTGTTCAACCGGCTGGCCGGCCGGCGCGTCGCCATTGTCCACCACTCCAGCGGAGTCACACGCGACCGCCTGCACTGCCCGGTGCGGCATGCGGGGCGCGATTTCATCCTGGTTGACACCGGCGGGCTGGCGCCGCCCGAGACCGCCGGCGATCACGCCGTCCGGACCCAGCAGTGCGCGATTGCCACCGCCATCCGGCGCCAGGCGGAAGCGGCGCTCCAAACGGCCAGCCTGGCGATAATGGTCACGGATTTGCAGGCGGGCGTCGTGCCGCTGGACGAGGAAGCCGCCGCTTTCCTGCGGCGGACAGGCTTGCCGGTGCTGCTGGCGGTCAATAAATCCGACTCGCCCGCGCACGACCAGGCTGCCGGCGAATTCCACCGCCTGGGTTTCCCGGTTTTCCCGATCTCCGCCCTGCACAACCGCGGCATCGCCGAATTGATGCAAACGGCGGCCGAGGCGCTGCCGCCGGTTGCACCGCCGGCGGCGGCGGATGATGATGACCTCCTGAAAATCACCATTGCCGGACGGCCCAACGTGGGAAAATCGTCCTTCATCAACGCGGTGCTGCGCGATGCACGCCTGATAGTTTCCGACCTGCCGGGCACGACGCGCGACTGCGTGGACGTGCCCTTGGCGTTGACGCATGGCGGGGAGCGCCGGAAATATCTCCTGACCGACACCGCCGGCCTCCGCAAGGTCAGCCGCCTGCGCGAGGCGCCGGATCATATCGGGCTGCGGCAGGTCGAACGGCAAATTCAGCGGGCGGATGTGGTCATCCTGATGCTTGACGCCAGCCAGGGGCCGACGGCGCAGGATAAAAGCATCGCCCGCCTGATCATGGATCACGCGCGGGGCCTGGTGGTGGCGCTGAACAAGTGGGACCTGCTGCGGCAGGCCGGCAAACCGGACGCAGGCATCGCCGCCATCAAGGCGGAATTGCCGTTCCTGGCATTCGCCCCGGTGTTCTGCGTTTCCGCGCGCACAGGCTTCAACCTGCGCCAGACACTGGCGGCGGCCGCCGCCGTGGCGGAAGAAACCCGGCGCAAGCTATCCACCGGCCCGTTAAACCGCGCCATCCAGCGCGCGGCGATGCAAGTGCAGCCGCCGATGATCAAGGGGCGCCGGCTGAAAATATTTTACGCCACCCAAACGGGGACGCAACCGCAGACCATCACGCTCTTTGTCAACACCCCGGCCCGGCTGACGGACGCCTATGAGGCGTTCCTCGTCAAATCCCTGCGCCGGGAGTTCCGTTTGGCAGGCGCGCCGGTGGTTTTAAAACTAAAGACCTGCCACACCAACGCCCATCCGCACGACGCGGGGCCGGCGGCGGACAATTGAAGGTGAAATCTTAACTTGCGCCTGGTTCACTCCGGCCAGAGCCGGGCGGCGCGGGCGGCCAGCTGCGCGGGGTATTCGTCCAGATTCGCCACTCCCGCCACGCCGCTGTCCAGCGCGGCCTGGGCCACGGCCAGTGAAACCCGGGCGAACAGCCGGCGGTCAAACGGCTTGGGCACG